>JANNQJ010000261.1:0-5848 GCA_031400675.1 Cyclobacteriaceae bacterium | reverse complement strand
GAAGAGGGCATCAGTTGTTCTCTTAGCAATCTTCGTACTGGGCTGCGGGGGTAAAGATGAAACTGATCCACTTCCTGTGGTCACTTCAAGCTTCACACAAGTAGTTAATAACACTACGGGTGTTGTGACGTTCACCAACACTTCCACGAATGCGACAACGTACTTGTGGGACCTGAACGATGGCACAACCTCAACTGCTTTTGAACCGGTAAACACGTATACTACCGGTACGTACACCGTAAAATTGACTGCATCGAACGCAGCAGGTGGTACCGCTACTTCACAGAATACGTTCACCGTCACGGTGGCGGGAAGTGTTGATACTACGAAACCTATCATCACACTCGTTGGAGAAGCAACCATCAACCTTACGGTTGGAGATCCCTACACGGATCAGGGTGCTACTGCTAATGATAACCTGGACGGAAATATCACGGCAAGTATCGTAAAGGGTGGAGCTACTGTAAATACAGCTACTGCGGGTAGCTATGTGATCACCTATAATGTTAAGGATGCAGCAGGAAACGATGCTATAACAGTGTCTAGAACGGTGGTAGTGGTTGCTTTTGATAGCGGACTGCTGGCTAATGGTTCTTTCAGCAGCACGACTGATGCATGGATTGGCAATGCATTTAATGTGAAAAACGAGGGAGGCACCAATTTCAATTTTGCAAACGTTGAAGTTGCTGGAAATGCCTACGATGCCAACCTGAGTCAAGTCCTTACGATTACCCAAGGCTTAAACTATGTTCTTTCCTTTGATGCATCCTCTGATCGTGCACGCACGATGATTGCCGGTATTGGATTGAACGAAGGCGCTTATACCAATGACAATAGAACGATCGACCTAACAACCACTATACAAACATTTACACTTAACCTTTCCTCATTAACCTTTGGTGGAGCGAACAGCCGCGTATTTTTTGACATGGGTGCAGCTGTAGGTGTTGTAGTTATTGACAATGTAAAGTTAATCCTGGGTGCCGCCCCTACCTGTACAGCCGAAACGGCCGAGTCCCTTGCTGCAGCAGATTTTAATTTGACGTTCAAAACTGACCCCGGTACGGCCATTATCAATGATAATGCAACCTATGAGTACGCAGCAAATCCTAATTTTACGAATGCTGTAAACACTTCATGTTTTGTGGGCAAGAGTACGAAAGCAGCAGGGAACCTCTATGGTAATAATCAGATTGTTGTTAACGCCAAATTTGATTTCACTTCCCATTCAGGCTTCAAAATGAAAGTGTACTCGGCTGTAGCCGGATCCAAAGTTTTATTGAAACTTGAAGACAAAACTAATGGGGGAATTTTCAAAGAAGTATTAAAAACCGTAGCTCAAGCTAACGTCTGGGAAGAATTGACTTTCGATTTTGCATCTAACCAAAGCAACAAATATGATAGAATTGTATTATTTGCTGATTTTGAGGGGGCAGCCGCTAGCACAGTTTATTTTGATGACCTTAAGCTGTATGGAACAGGAACTCCAAGTTCACCAACAACCTCTGCTCCTACTCCCCCAGCACGCGATCCCGCTGATGTGATCTCCATATATGGAGGAGCACCTTACACTAATCTTGCAGGTACCAATTACAATCCTGACTGGGGTCAAAGTGGCTTAGCGTTTACCACCCCTTCCTTCGATCCAGGTGATGGTAACCTGGTACTAGCTTACCCCAATTTCACTTACCAAGGCACCCAGCTTGCAGGTAATGTAGACGCCTCTGCCATGAATTTCCTACATGTAGACATCTGGGTGGCCGCTGGCACAGATAGGCAAGTGAAGGTAACCCCAATTAACAATGGTGAAACGGAACAACTAGTTGTTGTTCCACTTACTCCGGGCGCATGGAATAGTGTAGATCTGCCGAAAAGCAGTTTTACTGGCATGACTTGGGGCTCTGTATACCAAATGAAGTTTGACGGTCAGTTCAATGGTAATGGTAGTGCTAACACAACACCATTCGACATATACTTAGACAATATCTACTTCTATGTAGGTTCAGGCGGACCTACCTGTCCTGCACCTCCGGCTGGTGATTTCATTACAGATGGAGATTTTGAAACCGGGACAGGCGATTGCTGGATATTTGTTAACGATATTGGTATCAATAAAGGCACGGTCGTAGTCACTAATGAACAAAATAATACAGGCGGTGGTACGTACTCTGTTAAAATCGACACTAATCCATTTGGAAATCCCGCTATCAAGAAAGAAAGATTTGGCGTTGGGACTATTTTACCAAGCACCTCATACCAAGTTAAGTTAGATTCAAGGGTACAAACACTTGCGGATGGTGCAGTAGTTAATGTTCTTGCTTTCTCAGAAAAAACTGTTGGTGGTGCCGTTCTACATAATCTTGGATCAATAAATACTACACCAGGAAGTTGGAACACTAAGACAGCCACTTTTACAACTGACGCGGATGTGTCGGGTGGCGTGTCGTTGCTTATAGAGGTTGTTTGTGGCGGTGCCGGCACATGTGATGGGGTTGTGTATTTTGACAACATCTCGTTTATACTTGATTAACTAACAGATTGTTCCTTTTGATGATCTGTATTTATTCATGATCTCTTTAGGCCAATTTTAATTGAATAGGTCGAGCATAAAAACTCGACCTATTTTTTAGTAAGTTTAAATCCACCCCTGGTTAAACTACCTATTACACGAAGTGAAAAAAGATGATCAAACACAGCTAACGCAAGTGCGGATCGATAACGAAATCTATTATCAGATTTCGAACGTTGATACGATGCGTCCATTTTTCATGAGCATCCTGAGTGATGCCAACCACTGGATGTTTATCGGCAGCAATGGCGGATTGAGTGCCGGTAGAAAAGATGCCGAACATGCCTTGTTCCCCTATTATACCGATGATAAAATTATAGAATCTACAGAACTCACGGGATCGAAAACGATTTTCCGCATGCAAAAAGAAGGCAAACCCCTACTTTGGGAACCTTTTTCTATTCATAATGCCAATGGCTATGAGCTGCAACGAAATTTGTACAAGAATATTTATGGCAATAAGATTCTCTTCGAAGAAATCAATCATGATTTAAACCTGACTTTTCAATATCAATGGAGTTCAAGTAACACCTTCGGCTTTGTCAGAACCAGCCGATTGATCAATGGTAATACAACTAAACAAAATATAACACTCCTTGATGGCATTCAAAATATAGTACCCTACGGAGTGGGCAGCGGTCTGCAAAACCAGCGGAGTAATCTGGTGGATGCGTATAAAAGAAGTGAACTCGATAAGAGCAGTGGTATCGGCATTTTTGCACTGAGTGCTATTATCGTAGATAAGGCCGAACCCAGCGAAGCACTGAAAGCAACTATCGCCTGGTCGCTAGGACTGGATGATGCAAAGCACCTCCTCTCCTCGTTGCAGCTCGATAATTTCAGAAAAGGATTACCCATTACAGAAGAAGAAGACATTAAGGCAAATAAAGGAGCCTACTTTGTCTGTTCTGATATTGTACTTGAACCGGGAGAAAAAAAGGAATGGTTGATGGTGGCTGATGTGAATCAAAACGTCTCCCAGATTATCGCTATTTCTAAAACAATAAAAACGGATAAACACCTCGGATTTAGAATTAAAGAGGACATCGAGTCAGGAACAAAACAACTCATTCAACTTAATGCAAGTACGGATGGCTTGCAGTTGACGGCAGACGGAATGAGAGATACCCGGCACTTTTTCAATGCCCTCTTTAATATCATGCGGGGTGGCATCTTTGATAATAATTATCAAATTGAAAAAAGTGATCTAAGAACCTATCTTTCAAAAGCGAATCAAAATGTAGCTGAACGTCATAAGGAAAGCATCCAACGCCTTCCCAATCAATTCTCACTGGCTGTTGTAAAAGAGCTTGCTTTAAAATCTGACGATATAGATTTTACGCGTCTGAGCCTGGAGTATTTGCCCTTGAAATTCAGCAGAAGACATGGTGACCCGAGCAGACCCTGGAATCAATTCTCTATCAATACCCGCAATGAAAATGACGGATCAAAAGTCCTTGACTATGCCGGGAACTGGAGAGATATATTTCAAAACTGGGAAGCGCTGGCGCACTCCTATCCTGCCTTCATTGAAGGTATGATCTTCAAGTTCTTGAACGCTTCCACGTTCGATGGATACAATCCTTATCGGATTACCAAAAACGGTATCGACTGGGAAAGAATTGAAGCCGATGACCCCTGGTCTTACATAGGCTATTGGGGCGATCATCAAATTATTTATCTGCTGAAGTTTCTGGAGTTTTCAGAAAGTCACACACCGGGAAAGTTGGCAGGTTATTTTAATGAGGATGTTTTTGTTTATGCCAACGTTCCGTATAAAATAAAGAAATACGAAGACATCTTAAAGAATCCCAAGGACACCATAGACTTTGATCATAAGCTTGACCAGGCCATAGAAAAACGTTGGTCCGCATTAGGCGCTGATAGTGCCTTGCTTCAGAATAAAAGCGGGGACATCCATCATGTCAACTTTATTGAAAAGATCCTGGCTACCGTATTAGCCAAAGTATCCAATTTCATTCCTGAAGGCGGTATCTGGATGAATACACAACGGCCTGAATGGAATGATGCGAACAATGCTCTGGTTGGTAATGGTGTATCGATGGTTACACTTTGCTACCTGAGAAGGTTTCTAACATTTTTTAAAGAACTTCTTGAGCAGAGCGCAAGTAAAGAAGTAAGGATTTCAGAGGAATTGATGGCCTTCTTTGAAGCTTGTAAAGCAGCACTGATTAATAATCAGGACTTGCTGGCCGGTCCTATTAACAACAAAGATCGTAAAGCCATCTTGGATGGCTTAGGAATAGCTGGTAGCAATTACAGAATGCGGATATATGATCAATCCTTTAGTGATCAGCGAAGTGCATTGCCCATCAAGGATATTATTGAATTTTCCGCTCTGTGTCTTCGCTACATCGAGCATACGATTCGTGCTAATAAAAGAAAAGACAACTTATATCATTCATATAATCTGATGACGGTGGAAAACAGTCAGGAAATTTCCATCTCCTACCTCAGTGAAATGCTCGAAGGACAAGTGGCCGTGTTAAGTTCCGGTTATCTGACATCCCAAGAAGCACTTGAAACATTGAACGGATTGAAAGCGAGCAGCCTGTTTAGAGAAGATCAGTATAGCTACTTGCTTTACCCGAACAAGGATTTACCGGGCTTTCTTAAGAAGAATACCATTTCAAAATCAGATGTAACAAAGTCAACCTTGCTGACTAACCTATTAAAGGACGGCAACAAACAGGTGGTTGAGCAAGATGCCAATGGTGGATATCACTTCAATGCGAATTTCAAAAACGCATCGGATCTTCGCAAAGCGCTGGAAAAACTGGATGGAAGTCACTATCCGTTGACCGATTCAAGCAAGGAGGAGGTATTACTCACCTTTGAAAAAGTTTTTAACCATAAAGCTTTCACCGGAAGGTCAGGTACATTTTTCGGCTACGAAGGATTAGGATCCATTTACTGGCACATGGTTTCAAAACTTCAATTGGCAGTACAAGAGTGTTGCCTGAAAGCAATCAAAGATCAGGAGAGTGAAATGCTGATTGGTAAACTGTTGGAGCATTACTATGAGATTAATGAAGGGATTGGCGTTCACAAATCGCCAACACTTTACGGAGCATTCCCAACCGATCCATATTCACATACACCTGCCGGCAAGGGAGCTCAACAACCCGGAATGACTGGCCAGGTAAAGGAAGATATCCTATCCCGATTTGGAGAGTTGGGTGTCTTTGTGAAAGAAGGTCGCCTTTGTTTCAATCCCTGTATGCTAAGAAAAACTGAATTCTTAACGAAGCGTCAGGT
>JANNQJ010000260.1:0-2152 GCA_031400675.1 Cyclobacteriaceae bacterium | reverse complement strand
GATCGGCTGTAAACCATCGTATGCTTCCAATTTTTCTGTTCGAGTAATTGCGGAATTAAAGCGTGCGAATCTTTTACGGATATACTTTGATAATACAAGTCGTCATCGGTTTGGATAAGCCCGTAGAATTGATTTGTCTTCTTCAACACCAGATCAGCAAACTGCAAAGTGCCTGTTTGTAGTTCTGAATTTTCAAAGTTGCCTTGTTCTTTAATTTTAGTCTTCAGGTACCAATCAGGATTGTGTTTTAAGTTTTTTAGAGCAAATGGCTTTCCTCTTTTCTCCGACACTTCTTTTGCGTACTCGAGATACTTTTTTAGGAGCTTGGGTCCAAGATTCTTTGTTTCTTCAACACGAAGTTCTTCGGGCCAAATGCTGGTAACGACATAAATCTTTTCACGTGCTCGTGTCACAGCCACATTCAACCGGTTTTCACCTCCTGCCATGTTCAGACTTCCAAATTGCATGTTGATTTTTCCCTTTGCATCAGGTGCATAGCCGATGGAAAAGATGATGATATCTTTTTCATCACCCTGAACATTTTCAAGGTTCTTCACAAAAAGTGTATCAGGAAAAGGGTGAGCGTGTTGTGCGAATTTTTCTTCAAGCTTATCCAACACAAGATTTTGCTGTGGTGCATTAAAACTGACAATCCCGATTTCTTTTTCAGGATGCTTCATCGTAATAATTAAAACCAGCTCAGCAATTTTTTCAGCTTCAGCCAAATTGGTATTATTTTCCCATGTGCCGCTTGCTTTTATGTATTCTATGGGTGGCTCAGGGTTGTTCAGCATATTAGCATCGGGCAACTGATTAAGATTACCTCCGTAGAAATGATGATTCGAGAAATCGATGAGGGCTGGTGACTTACTTCGGTAATGGCCATTCAATTGCACAGGTAATAAATACCGTTTACTAAGTTCCAGAAGAGAGTCAATTTCAAGATCAGGATCTTCCATGTCTTCTTCTTGCCACCTCATCTGATAAATGTCGCTGGGGCGAAGTTGTTTGCTGTCTCCTGCCACCAAAAGTTGCTTGCCACGATACATAGCAGGAATGCCGCGCTCGGCAAAGCATTGCGAGGCCTCATCGAAAATAACAAGGTCAAACATTTCTTTCATTGGAAAAATGGCTGACACTGATTCAGGTGAGGCAAGCCAGCAAGGAAGAATGCGAAATAATTCATCTCCAAATTCAGATACCACTTTGCGGATAGGCCATATTTTTTTCTTCTTCGTTACCTGATGCTGAAGGTCGCGGTAGGTAACACGGTTGTTCAAACGGTTAAACTCAAGGTCTTCTACAACACGCTCACGTGCGCGCAGCAAAATGGTCTCTCCACTTAGCTGTTGTTTTTCGCCTATCAGTTCGCGGAGTTCATTTTCAAGCAGGCCAAGTTTGCCTGACGAAACAATACGCAACACCGGATGCTTTGTTTCTATGTGATCGATCCAGGCATGAAAAAGACTATTGATAAATAAAGACTGGGCAATTTCAAAATTCCATGTACCCGTTTTTTCCTGAAGCCTGTTAATTATAGTTTGTTCTTCTGTGTTTAAGTTTGCCCTTAACCGATCGTATTCGCAAAGGCCATCAAAGTCTTGTGATAACAAAGCTTTTAGCGATTCTATCTGAACCGGATCAGCAGTAAGTTGATCGATTTGAGTTGGGCTGAAATGACTTAACCATTTTTGTTTTAGCGGAATGAATAAAGCGAGCTGATGATACAACTGTTCCAGTTTTTCTTTAAACTCTTTTTCTGATAAATTCCTGGGGTCGACAAAGCTTTTTATTCCGCGTATAGAACCATAGAGAAGTTTAGCTTTAAGGGCTTCCAGTTGGTTGCCAAACCAAACATCAATTGTTTGCTGATTATATTCCTCCGGAAAATCCAGCAGCCAGGCTTTTGTTTTTAGTTTGGATAAGTTGTGTTCTAAATTAAGACGGCTGTCAAGCTTTCGCTCCAGCATTTTGAAACCCGACTTATTACTTTTAAGACCATTGTTCACCAGGATACGTTTTATTAAAAACTTGTCCTCAGAAAACAATTCCCATCGCACCAGGCCGATAATACTTTTTCTGGCCTTCATACTTCGGCTTAATGTTTTTTGAAAGGTGCCCAATTGATGGGTTGGCGTGCTCACCTCCGGCC
>JANNQJ010000259.1:0-9264 GCA_031400675.1 Cyclobacteriaceae bacterium | reverse complement strand
AAACAAGAACAGTATCTCATTTACTATATGCGGAACAAGTTGATATGGGTGGTATGCCCATTCGTCAGCCGTTGCCTACTCAAAAAGTGCAACAGGTAGACCCGTTTTTATTATTACATCACGCTAACATAAAGGCTCCCGCGCACATTAGTCCGGACGATGCAGGTGTAGGTCCCCATCCGCACAGAGGATTTTCACCTGTAACATTTATTTTCCAAGGTGGTGTACACCATCGCGACAGCCGTGGTAACGATAGTGTCGTCTACGCGGGTGGCATGCAATGGATGAATGCCGGCATGGGTATGATCCACAGTGAAAGGCCGCCACACGACATTCATGAAATTGGAGGTATACAGGAAATTATCCAGCTATGGATTAACAATCCGGCAAAAAATAAAATGGATGAGCCAACGTATTTTCCGTTGCAGGCAAGTGAGACTCCATCGGCTACGTCAGCCGATGGGTTGATAACTGTAAATCTATTTGCGGGTGAATTGCTAGGCCTGAAAGTAAAAACACCAACGCTTAGTGGGGTAATTGCCGCTACGGTAGTTGCAAAAAAGACGGGAAAAATCTCCATTGATCTGCCAACATCGCATAATGCGTTACTCTATTTGTTGGATGGTAAGATCAACTTGGAGGGCTACGGATTTGTAGAAGGATTTAATGCGATTGTTTTAAAGAATGACGGTGATGGAATTTCATTTGAAGCACATGATGATACCCGAATGCTTTTGCTGAGTGGCGAACCCTTGAATGAGGAAGTTGTATCGTATGGCCCCTTTGTGATGAATACACAAACAGAAATTATGGAAGCTATGCGTGACTATCAAATGGGAAAAATGGGAGTGCTAATTGAAGATTAGCAAAACTGTTATGAGTACAAGAAAGGAAATTTTAGTTATTGGGAGGCATCCGACAATACTGCAAAAAGTATTGGTATTATTAAATGCGCAGGATGGTTGGCGTGCACAAGGATTTTTATCTGACGAAGAGTCCATCAAGTTTTTTTCTCATGAAATCGATCTTGTTCTTTTGGGTGGAGGTGTGGAAGAGACTTCGGTAACACATCTTCAATCCATATTCAAAGAAATTAATCCAGACGTAAAAATAGTTAGACATTTCGGTGCGATTGACCTTCTACTTTCTAACATTAAAAAAACGTTAAACTAAACTTTAATTTCATGTCAACAAAACCAATCTCTTTCTTAAAAGTATTGAAGGCCGGAGCTATTGTAGGACTAATCGGTGCTGGAATTAATAATATCTGGAGCCTAATAGCCAATGCACTTGGAAGTACAATACCGCCTAACTTTGTTGTGGCAATAGCATTGTCATCCATCTTTCCGATACTAATTGCCGCAATTTTATTTTTTGTTTTTGCACGGTATATCCCGAACGGAAAAATAATTTGGATCGTGGCGAGTATTGCTTTTTTGCTCTTCAGCTTTTATCCCGTGTTCAATACACCGCAACTGCCTGACGGAACGGTAGTGGATAAAACATTCCCGTTACTGGTTGGACCGATGCATGCCTTTTCGGGATTTCTGGCTATCTGGGGAATTCCAAAATGGTCGATGTGAACTGTCCTTCAATTTTATTGTTACTAAACAAACGCTTCAAGGAGAAGCTTGGCATCGCATGAAACTGATCGAAGAAAAAATGAAAACCTCTACTGAATTTGAATCCCCGATATTAGATGTAATACAAAAAAGAAGGAGTAAGCGTGCTTATTCAGATCAGGCTGTGGAGCCACAAAAAATTCAATCCTTATTTGAGGCCGCACGGTGGGCACCCTCCAGTATGAACGAGCAACCCTGGACCTACCTCTATGCTGCAAAAGAACAAGGTGATTTGTGGAAGAAAATTTTTGAGTCCCTTAATGAAAGCAATAAAGTTTGGGTGAAAGATGCACCGTTGTTAGTAATAAGTCTGACGCGGAAAAATTTTACTCGAAACGATAGTGTCAATAATGCTGCGAAGTACGATTTAGGCGGGGCAAATGCATTTCTGTGTTTACAAGCGGAATCATTAGGATTAAATGTTCACCAAATGGGTGGCTATAACGCTCTGGTTGCCAGGCAGAATCTTAATATTCCTGATGCATTTGAAATTGGGGTCATCATGGCCATCGGCTATCCGGGAGATCCGGAGTCATTGCCGGAGAATTTAAAGCAGCGTGAAATTGCCCCGCGGGTTCGATTTTTACAATCCGAGTTTGTGATGAATAAAACATTCTAATATGGAAGAAGAAAAAATAGCGGTTGCCACCATTTCAAATGAACTGTACCGAACCGAATTGAAAGCCCGGAAGCACACGGTAATAGCCGATGAACCAGAAGATGTAGGCGGTAAAGACCTGGGCCCAAGACCAGGGGATTTCTATCGTATGTCGCTTGCCTCTTGTACAGCCATTACACTTCGCATGTACGCCAACCGCAAGAATTTCGATGTCAAAGAAATTCAAGTTTCTGTATCTACCGAAGAAGTGGAAGGAAAAACAATTCTTCATACTGGTATTAAAATAAACGGTAAATTGGATGAGGCTCAGCAAAAGCGTATGCTGCAAATTGCCAAGCTTTGTCCCGTGCATAAAGTGTTGACAAACCCGATTGAGATTGATACTCAGTTATCAGTTGTCAGTTAATAGTTATTTGAAAATGCGCTTTTAATGGATAGCTATTAACCGATAACTTCTAACACCAATGAAAGACATCACCAAGAAGTACACCAATGGAGAAGTAACCATCGTTTGGAAACCTACCGAATGCATTCACTCTGCGATATGCTTCAAGGGATTAGGTGAAGTATTTGACCCGCAAAAACGCCCCTGGATTACACCAGAAGGTTCGACCACGGAAAAAATTATTGCACAAGTTAAAAAATGCCCATCGGGTGCATTAAGTTATTATATGAATAAGGATGTCCCCACAAACGAAGTTAAAGTAGAAGCAGAAACCATTATTGAAACCGCCCTCAATGGCCCGCTGATGGTCTATGGAAATGTGACCGTGAAAGATAAAAATGGAATGCTTACAAAAAAGAATAATGTAACGGCTTTCTGCCGATGTGGCGCATCGCAGAACAAACCGTATTGCGATGGCGCTCATAAAAAAATCGGATTCGAAGGATAATCATTTTCATGTCGAGAGGAGTTAAAAAACAACTACCCGAGTTTTATCCCATCAGTCGCAATGCCTGGCGCTCCTGGTTAACAAAAAATCACAAAACGAGCCAGAGCATTTGGCTCATCCTCTGTAAAAAGGAAAGCGGCTTACCTACACTTTCGATAAAGGAAGCCAACGAAGAAGCATTGTGCTTCGGTTGGATTGACAGTGTTCCCGGAAAAGTAGACGACAAGCGATTCAAACTGTTAATGTCACCCCGAAATCCGAAAAGTAAATGGTCGAAGGTTAATAAGGAAAGGGTTAAAGTATTGATTAAGGAAAAATTGATGACTCCGGCCGGGATGGAGGTTATTAATCAGGCTAAAAAATCCGGAACCTGGAATGCGTTGAATGAAGTGGAGCGCATGGTGATACCGGAAGATTTAAAAAGAGCATTTGCGAAAAACAAAAAGGCACGTGTATATTTTGAAGCATTTCCTCCATCAACGAAAAGAGGAATTTTAGAATGGATTTCGAGTGCGAAGCAACCGGAAACGCGTTTAAGGCGAATTAATGAGACTGTTTCTCTGGCTATGAAAAACATCCGGGCTAACCAGTTCCGAAAGCCTAAATAATCTTTCCAGTATAAAAATATTTTTGGATGGTAGATTTATGGATTAAGGATATATCTGCTTGTCTTCATTATTGCTCGCACACCCCCTAGTATCACTCGCTAGTATTTATTCCTCTTGTGGGTTATGGAGATGTATCATTCAAAGTTTTATCTTTGACCCAATGAGGTCAGGGATAAAACTTTTTCTTTTACTGATGATAACCTTTTCTGCATCGGCACAATACATTCCTAAGTTTGATTTACAGGGTCATCGGGGTGCGCGAGGCTTGAAACCAGAAAACACATTACCGGCTTTTATTACAGCATTAAACTATGGGGTAACTACTCTTGAATTGGACGTGGTTATCACAAAGGACAAACAAGTTATTGTTTCGCACGAGCCGTGGATGTCGGCTGAAATTTGTCTGAAACCAGACTCTACACCAATCTCTAAAGCAAAAAAAGAGAGTTACAATATTTACCAAATGGACTATAGTCAAATCAGGGAATTTGATTGTGGCTCCCGGGGAAATGAGAAATTTCCCGAACAAGAAAGGATTTCGGCCTACAAGCCTTTGCTGAGCGATGTAATTGCTGCTGTAGAAGATCACATTAAAAACCATTCGACCTACGAGGTTGATTATAACATTGAAATTAAGTCAGATAAATCAGGAGACAATAAATTTCACCCGGCTACGGAGGAATTTTCAGATTTGGTTTATCAGGTAATCAACCAGTACCTTCCATTGGAACGTGTGGTGATACAGTCATTTGACTTCCGGGTTTTGAAATATTGGAATAAGAAATATCCAACCATTCGGTTAGCCGCCTTAATTGAAAATTTAAAGTCACCAGAAGCAAACCTGAAAGAATTAGGTTTTTCACCTTCTATTTATAGTCCGTACTTTAAACTTCTCAACAAGCAAACTATTGCCGACCTCCAAAAAAAGAAAATACGCGTTATTCCCTGGACGGTGAATGAACCAGAAGATATGAGGCGCCTCAAGAGTTGGGGAGTAGATGGAATCATCACCGATTATCCAAACCGTGCGGCAGAGTTACGCATGGGACTGAAACGAAGTGGATTGTAAAAATCCTTAGTTCTGAATATTGTTCTTAATACCTTCCACCGCAAGCTCATATAATTTGCGTATTTGCTTAACCTGATCATAATGGGCTTCCATGTGTGACCTCCCCTTTTGACCCATCGATATCGCTAGCTCGGGCTCTTCCAATAATTTTATCATGTACGCAGCCATTTCAATAACATCCCCTTCCTTTACCAGGAATCCAGTGGTTCCATGAATAACTGCATCCTGTATACCGCCATGCAGCGTGCTGACAATTGGCAAGCCTGATGCCGCTGCTTCTAATATACTAACCGGGGTTCCTTCCATATCACCGTTTGCTGCTGTAACGGAATGCTGAACAAATGCACACGTGTTACCCATTAACAATCTGATTTCTTCTTGTTTTAAGATGCCAGGAAACTCAACAGCATAATCCATTAGCAGCGAGTTTGTTAATGCTGCACACGCCTCATACAAACCCTTGTACCCACCCACCATAATTAATCTTGCATCGGGATGTTTCTTCCAAACTTCGTGAAAGGCTTTGATGGTAAACAAGGGTCCTTTTTTATTGACAAACCTTCCAACTGCCAGGTAACGCTTTTCTTTAAGGGTCGTGGAAGGGCTAAACTTAAAGACATCAACGCCACAAGGCACTACCTGTACCCGGGCTGGGTCAGCTCCAAGCTCAACAATTTTTTTTCGCATGTCTTGCGACACAACAATTGTAGAGGATGCATATGCAAACAAGGCCTTGTATTGAACTGCATATTCTTTCAATAATCTTTTATCCGTTGCATCATGTCCGTGAAAAATAACCAATAAGGGAATATTTAAATCACGACATATCGGCATTAAATGTGCTGCGGATAATCCATAGTTAGCAAGTACAACCTCGATCTTGTTTTCGCTGAAGTATTTCTTTACTCCGTAATTCCCGAAATGGTTATTTCGTTTGCCAGAAACACCCCTGATGATTTTGTGCAGTAACCAGAAAAACCACGGAGCCAGTAATGAACCATCTTCTTTTCGCTCAGGCAATCTGCCACTGTGAATGGTATAGACATCTGCAAGCTTGGAAATGCCTGCAATCTGATCTCTGATAAACGTCTCAGAATAAGAATGGCGCTCCGAACGTGTAATGCAAATTCTCACGCAACAAGTTTTTCTGATTTAACAATTCCGGATTTAGTCCAAATTTTGCGCTGGTTACGAGTCTCGGCACGAATTTTTTTATTCTTAGCGATCGATTCCTGTGTGTTGTACCCGCGCTTGTGATCAAGGTGAACACAAATCGCGCTGTACCGTATCTGCTTGCCTTTAATACCCAGGTTGACTAAACGCTCTCCCAACTCTCTGTCCTGCCCGCCATATTGCATCTCCTCATTAAAGCCGTTTACAGTAACAATGTTCTTCTTCCAGCCCGAGGAACCGTGACCATTCCAGGTCGCTTTTGTGGGAGTTAGCAGATTGAGTAGTTTTTGCTGCACTCCTTTACTGGTTAATTTTAGCGTCTTATAAGTTCTTTTTAATCCATGCGCATATAACCATTCAATGTCAAAGGCATCACCTTTTGCGATGTTTTCCCTGGTGATTGCTTTGCTTGTTTCCATTGGCAGCATAAAATAACCGCCCGAAAGGAAGTATCCCTTCTCAGCGTTCTTTACATGAACCTCAACAAAGTCATGGCGCGGTATACAATCACCATCAGAGAACAATAGATAATCAGTGGTAGAAGCAACAATTCCTTTATTGAGGATGGCAGATTTCTGAAACCCATCATCCGGATGCCAGACGTGAATAACAGGCAACGATGAGTTTTGCTTGAATCGCTCTAGCAAGTCTTTTGTTGGTTGTCCCGAGCCATCATCGGCTACGATGAGTTCAAAATTTTTATACGTTTGGCACTCATATCCCCACAATACTTTCTCTAACCAGGTGGGATTGTTGTAGGTGCTGATGATAACGGATATTCTCATAAAACCTGAGCAAGATAACTGATTTGTGGGTTTTTATATTCAATTGAGTCTTATCTTTAACTCAAATATGTGAGTTATGAAATCATTTTTTAGAAAGTTTGAATGGAAACATCGGAACAGTAAATTTCTATACTATGCCAAGGGTTCATTAAGAGAATTGATTCCGGCCATTTTTTTTCGGAACAGGCTCCAAAAGGAATTAAAAAAGATTAGAAATTTTGACCTCGAGTATATACGTGACAGAGTAAACTACTACAACAAAATTTCAGAAACCAGTGAATTGTCGAATGAGTCAATAGCTTTATCAGAATTGAAATTAACCAAAAAGCATTCAACCTTTTATTTCGACAGCTATGAGTATGTTCGATATTTTAATGCAAAACTTAAGGCCAAATTTGTATTTGGCGATGTTTTGTCCGTACCCGGTGAACCAACCATCTTGAAATACAGGCCAATTTTTGACAACAACGCGTACTATGTTCTGCTTAAATTGAACAAGGTTCGCCTCTTTAATTTCTCAAACGACAAACGGGAATTTCAAAAGAAAAAGAACATGCTCATTGGAAGAGCCGTTGTAAAGGTTCCGGTTCGAGTTCGGTTTTATGAAAAATATTTCAATCATCCATTGTGCGATTTAGGGCAGATTAACAAAGACAAAAACAAACAATGGATAAAAGACAAACTCACCATTGATGAACACCTGAACTATAAATTTATTTTATGCCTTGAAGGGTATGACATTGCCAGCAATCTAAGGTGGGTAATGTCATCAAACTCGCTGGCGGTTATGCCCAAACCAACATATGAATCGTGGTACATGGAAGGGAGACTCATTCCAAATTATCATTACGTTCTTATTAAAGATGACTACTCTGACCTGGAAGAACAGTTGACATACTTTATCCAAAATACAGATGCTGCGTTGCAAATTATAAAGAACGCAAATGAGTATGCGAGACAATTTAGAAACAAAAAGCGTGAGGATCTTATCTCACTTCTTGTTTTAGAAAAATACTTTTACCGAACCGGACAGATTACAACTGCGAACGATTCAATATTCAACTAAGCTTCCCAGGATATATTTATGAGGCACGAATGGCTTTATTCAAAATCGCAGACTTTTGAAAACCATCATCCGAATGCCAAACATGAATAATGTCTAAGGATGAGTTTTGCTTGAATCTTTCCACTAACTCTTTCGTAGGCTCTCGAGAACCGTCATCGGCAATTATTAATTCAAAATCCCTAAAGGTTTGGCACTCATATCCCCAAATTACTTTCTCCAACCAGGTGGGATTATTATACGTGCTGATAATGACGGACACTCTCATAGGCGCCAAAGATAATTGATTTAGGCTTTTTTCTGATTAGAAAAAACAGTTTTCAGAAGGAAAATTACAGCCTGTTTAAGAAGCAGTAATAGGCAACGAAGGATTGTAAAGATATTCCCGTCCAAGAATAATTTTTTTCTCAACACAATTCATATTGTAAAGTGAGCTTGAACAGACGGTGACTCCCAATTCAAATTTAATTCCTTGTAGAAGGTCAAACATTTCAAGAGGAAATCCCCTCGGGATGACTGAGAATTCATAATTGAGCTGCCCGTTATAATCCGTTAATTCTCTTGGGTGTGGTTTTAGAAATATGGAATAGCCCTTACCATATTGATCCAGAAGTCTGTTGTATAATTCTATTTTTGTTTCCTCAGTCATGTACTTGGCTTCAAGAGGCTGAGTTATTAACAGCAGCTTCTTATCACCCATAAAATTCAGATCGATTCCACGCATGAACAATTGAATAATCTTATTTTTGTTTTCTGCACTCAGTTCACTTTGTATTTTTTTGAATTCAAATTTTTTTCCTTTGGCTTTTAACTTTTTAATAAGGTTTTCGGGGAATTGAACTTCAATTTCTTTTATTTCTTTATCGAGGCCTCCCCCAATTACAGTGTTTAAAATATATTTTCTTTTAAAGGCCTTAAAATTTCCAACTCGCGGAAAATAGTTTCCCTCACCGTCCTCCAACATTCGAATGAAATTGTTTTTATATTTTAAAAGAAAGTATACAGGTACAAGTCCACTATCGAAGTGTAGATTAATTTCTGAATTTCGGATAAACTCATCGTATTTTAAAATTTCAGAATTCGCTTCAACATATTCAATAGCAAATTTGTTTCGCTTAATAGTCCTGGCGAAAACATTATTATCTTTTTTAATCTTACGCATTATTTCTTCAAACGGAATCTGTAAGTGAAAATCAAAGAAACCCGTTTCGGCTAAGCCTGGGAATATTTTAGCTATGTCAGGGGTTTGGTCATTAACAATGAGTAAACACTTAATATTCTTCTCTTTCCAGTAAATGGCTTTAAGGATACTAACGTAAATATGGAAATAGGTGCCACAAATAAAGACCTGGTTCATTTAATTATTAGTATAGCGGTATAACTTCGTGATGTTACTCAAAAAACCTTAAGGCTTTCAATATCACCCTGTAAA
>JANNQJ010000258.1:0-1754 GCA_031400675.1 Cyclobacteriaceae bacterium | reverse complement strand
TCGGGTAATATCACCCCCGGTTTTGAGGTTCTCTATTTTAATGACCTCGGCACCCAATTCGGCAAAGAATTGCCCCACGCTGGGACCAGCCAGCACGGAAGCTAATTCGAGAACCCTTAAATCTTTAAGCATAGTTACTGGTTATCCGCTAATAGTTATCCGTTCATTGTCATAAGCTAAACTGATAACAATTAACAATTAACTGATAACTGCACCAAAAAAGAATCATTTATCGCATTTTTGCCGTGCCTGTCCGGCAGGCAGGCGTTTTCCGTTTCTTAAGCAATCTACCCATGAGGCTATTTTCTGGTTTTTTATTGATTTCCGTAAGCATTTTCTGGGGCTGCTCTCCTTCTTCAACTGATTTAAAGACTGGTATGTGGCGGGGAGTGCTGGAAATTCAGGGTCAGCAAGTGCCCTTCAACTTCAGGGTAACGAAAGACTCTGCCGGTGGGTTTGATGTGTACCTCAAAAATGCTAGGGAAGAATTGTTGTTGGATGAGGTCATTATCAAAAACGATTCGATTGATTTTGTCCTTCATGTATTTGATGCACAGTTGCGTGTTGCTGTCCGAGGTGATAGTCTCAATGGGTTCTTTATCTTAAACTACCGCGATAATTATCGCGTGCCATTTAAAGCGGCTTTCGGCCAAGACTTCCGGTTTGCTCCCACCGAAAGCACAGAGGCATCCACTAACTTTTCAGGAAAATATCAAGTTCTGTTTACGAATGAAACGGATACCACACAAGCAGTTGGATTAGTAACGCAAGGTGGATCGTATGCAGAAGGCTCCTTCTTAACCACTACCGGTGACTATCGTTTTTTAGAAGGAGGCGTGTTCGATGATACACTCTATCTAAGCACATTCGATGGAAACCATACGTATCTCTTCAAAGCATTTAAGCAAAATGATTCAACATTACTTGGGGAGTATTGGTCAGGAAAAAGCTTTCACCAAAACTGGGTAGGTATAAGGAATGAAAACGCATCGTTACCGGATGCCGAGTCGCTCACCTATTTAAAAGAAGGATATGATAAAATTGAATTTAGTTTCCCGGATGTAAACGGAAATAAAGTAAGCCTAACCGATGAGAAGTTTAAGAACAAGGTGGTTATCCTCCAAATTTCCGGAACCTGGTGCCCTAACTGTATGGATGAAACAAAGTTTCTTTCATCCTGGTATAATCAAAATAAAGATCGGGGTGTGGAAATTCTCGGTTTGGCATATGAACGAAAGGATAATTTTGTTTATGCCAGCGAACGCGTAAAAAAAATGACAGCCAAGTGGAATGTTCCGTACGACTTTGTGATAGCAGGTGTTAACGATAAAGCAAAAGCATCGGAAACACTTCCTGCCCTGAATCAAGTGACAGCATTTCCGACAACAATCTTTCTTGGCAAGGACGGAAAGGTGAAACACATTCACACGGGTTTTGAAGGTCCGGGAACGGGGATTTATCATCAACAATTTATAGAGCGTTTTAATCAAATTGTAAATGAACTTTTAGCAGAGGATTTAACTTCTTTAAGATAGCTACAAGCTGCAAGCCTCAGGCTACAAGCAGATTCTGCATTGCCTTAGGCTTGAAGCTTGTAGCTTGAAGCTTTTTATGAAGAAAAGAGTTGTTGTAGGCCTTTCCGGTGGAGTGGACTCCAGTGTAACAGCATACCTGCTGAAAGAGCAAGGCTATGAGGTGATTGGCATGTTCATGAAAAACTGGCATTCATCACTAATGGTCACCGAGTCGTCATG
>JANNQJ010000257.1:0-13271 GCA_031400675.1 Cyclobacteriaceae bacterium | reverse complement strand
TGTTGTCGTTGATTGGTTATTTCTTATTAAATGATATTGTAAGAAGCCGGAAGATCACCGAACCTGGAATTATTCTCGATCTACTGGATGTAGGCGTGACATCCACGCTTCGTCAAGATGAGGACGCCACAACCAAGGATGGTATGGATATCGCCCTTTGTAAGATCAATACCAATACGCGTGAAATAGAGTATGCAGGAGCACATCGGCCACTCTATATTATGAAAAATGGAGTCTTGGACGAGATCAAAGGCAATAAATTTCCAATAGGCGGTGGTATCTTCAAAAACCAGACGAATTTTACGAATACAAAAATAACGCTCGAAAAAGGTGACTCCATTTACTTCAGTTCCGATGGTTTCCCTGATCAATTTGGTGGACCTGAGGTACGTAAGTTTGGCCCTAAGAAAGTACGCGAAACTATTGAGAGAGTTCATAAATTGCCGATGCTTGAAGCCTCGGGCATTTTTGATCAGGAATGGGAAGGCTGGCGCGGTGAGACCAAGCAAATTGATGACGTATTATTGATTGGAATCAAGTTTTAAAAGAATAAAACCGTGTTTTTGATACAAAACTTAATAAATTCGAAACTCAAATAACCTACTCATGAATTATATCTATGACCTGCATCGCACCATGATGTCGCAGAATCTGATTCTGGTGTACCAGGGTGATTTTACTCAGGAAACCACCAAATCCATTCTCACCATGGCCGAACGAAACCTTGACTCTTCCGGGGAAGAATCAAACATCAAACGCAAGGTGTTCAATGTGATGGTTGAGGCGCTGCAAAATATTGTGAAGCACAGCGATGAATTGGTGGATGGTACGATCCGCAGTCATGCTGCGATTTTCCTTATTGGAAGGGAAACGAACCGGTATTCTATTATGTCCGGGAACCCAATTCAGAAAACGAATATTGCAGGGCTTCAGAAAAAGTTAGATCAGATCAATACCCTGGATAAAGAAGGATTGAAAGAACTTTATAAAGAGATTATCAAGAACACAACCATCTCTGATAAAGGTGGCGCAGGCTTAGGCTTTGTAGACATGGCACGCAAGTCAGGTTCGAAAATCGAATTCTCATTCCCGGAAATGAATGCTGATTACTGTTTCTTCTGCCTGAAGGTGAACGTACCACGTGAAAGTGAAAATTAATGTTGAACAATTTTATACCCATACAATCATGGAAATTCTAAATATAGAAGGAGCTGAAGATACCCCGAAAATAATTTTTGATAAGAAAAACGGAATCTTTGAAATATCTGGTCGATCATTGCCCGAAGACTCAGCGGAGTTTTTTCGACCGGTATTGGAGTGGATTGGAAACTATGCGAAAGAAGCGAATGCTTCTACTGAATTTGTTTTTAAGCTGGAATACTTTAACACAGCCTCCTCTAAGTTAATACTTGATGTGCTCTCAGCGTTGGAAGATATTCAGAGCATGAAGATCATATGGTATTACCACGAAGATGATGAGGACATGGAAGAAGCAGGTCAGGAATTTTCAGAACTGGTTGAAATACCGTTTGAGTTTAAAACATATTAATAAACCGCTATCCGTTAATCGTTATCAGTTAATCGTAGACTTCTTATAACGGTTAACGGATAACGATTAACTTTTTACCATGAGTGAAGAAATACTCAAAGCATTAACCCAACTTTTTGCCATCATTACCAAACAAGATGGCGGTGTTTCTGAAAATGAACGTCAGTTCGTTATTAATTTTTTCCAGACAGAACTCGATCAGGACTCACTAAAAGAATATGTAGACCTGTACGATGAGTTCTCGGGGTACGGAAAAGTGGAAGAAGAAGGTAAAAGCAAACTTACTTCCGTTAAAGACTCTGTAAAAACGCTTGGCCTTTGTAAGAAGATCAACAAAACACTTACTCAAAAGCAAAAAGTAGTTGTGCTCATCAAATTGCTGGAGCTTGTTGGCTCCGACAAAAGCTTCACACATCAACGGATGGAGATTATCAATACTGTATCTACGGTGTTTAATATCCTCAAAGAAGAAAACACCCTGATCGAAAACTTCATCGTTTCCGAAGATCCAAAATCTCTCAATTTCCCAGATATACTTCTCGCCAACAGTGACGAAAAAACAGATGCTGATAAAGTATACAAACATGCGCATGTACACATTGAAGGTAACCTGATTTTCATGCGCGTGCGCAGTGTCGACATGTTCTTTACAAAGTACGTGGGAGATGAACTGAACATGCTCAATGGATTTACCATGCAACGCAACAGGGTATACCTGTTCTCACATGGCAGCACCATTAAAACACAAGCAGGTGATGCGCTGTATTACAGTGACCTGGTACGCGACTACAACGAAGAAATAAAAACAACCAAGCTTTCCTTTACAGCCAACGTGAAGGAGTTCAAATTTCCGAATGGTACCATTGGCTTACGTGATGTGGTAGTATCGGAAGGGCCTGGAAAATTGATTGGAATTATGGGTGCCAGCGGTGCTGGAAAAACCACCCTTCTCCATGTAATGGCCGGTCTGGGCAAACCCAGCGTTGGGCAGGTAGTGATCAATGGTTTCGATATTAATACGCAAAAGGACAAAGTACATGGTGTTATTGGCTATGTTTCTCAGGATGACTTGTTGATTGAAGAACTCACGGTATACCAAAATCTATATTACAACGCGAAACTGTGTTTCGCAGATTTCAATGAGGAACAACTCGACAAGCGGGTAATGGAAGTATTGGAGAACCTGGGATTAGATCAGCGTAAAGATCTAAAGGTCGGGAACCCGCTTGAAAAAACAATTAGTGGAGGTCAACGCAAACGACTAAACATCGCTTTGGAACTTATTCGTGAGCCTGCCATTCTTTTCTTAGACGAGCCTACGTCAGGACTCTCTTCGCGCGACTCCGAAAATGTGATTGATCTCTTGAAAGAATTGTCGCTCAAGGGGAAATTGATTTTTGTGGTTATCCACCAGCCATCTTCCGACATCTACAAGATGTTTGACAAGATGATCATTATGGATACAGGTGGGTTCCCTGCATATTATGGACCTCCTGTAGAGGCTGTGACGTATTTCAAAAAATCGACACACCAAGTAGACAGCAACAGGGGCCAGTGCGAAACGTGCGGTAATGTTAACCCCGAGCAGATCTTTAATATTATTGAAGCCAAGGTAGTTGATGAATATGGTCAGCCAACCAACAAGCGCAAGATCACACCTGTTCAATGGCACGATTGGTACAAGGAAAGGTTTAAGATCAATCGGGTCGAAGACGTTAAAGAAGAACCTCCGCACTCGTTGCGCTTACCAAACAAGTTCAAACAAACTATAATTTTCACAACGCGTGATGTGCTGTCGAAGATCAGCAACAAACAATATATGCTGATCAATTTGCTGGAGGCACCACTACTAGCTCTTATTCTCACCTTCATCATCAAATACCGCAGTGCCCCTGGTGGTGCCGGGTATAGTTTCCGTTACAACGATAATCTTCCGGCTTTTTTATTGATGAGTATTATCGTAGCACTCTTCATGGGACTTACTGTGAGCGCAGAAGAAATTATTCGCGACAGGAAAATCTTAAAACGAGAATCCTTTCTAAACCTGAGTTGGAATAGCTATTTGCATTCTAAAGTTATCATCTTGTTCTCACTCTCAGCAGTGCAAACATTAACCTTTTCCATTATTGGTAATCTAGTTCTGGAGATTGAATGGAGTATGTTAATTCCGTTCTGGTTTGTCTTGTTCACCACTTCCTGCATGGCCAATGTATTGGGGCTCAATATTTCCTCAGCTTTTAACTCAGCGGTTACCGTATATGTAATGATCCCCTTGCTCCTGATTCCGCAGATGATACTTAGCGGTTTGCTCTTTAGTTTCGATAAACTGAACAACGTCATAAGCACAAAAGGAAAAGTTCCGATTGTCGCTGACTTGATGGCCTCTCGTTGGGCATATGAAGCCATGGCGGTGTATCAGTTTAAAAATAATTCACATGAGCAGCTATTTTATAATTACGAAAAGTTAGAGTCACAGTCGGACTATAAATCTTCATTCTTTGTTGATAAGCTTACCGAGAAAAGAAAGTTCATCAGTGAAAATATTGAGTCTAAAAATGATTCCATCCTGCAGATCGTTTCGGGTAATCTGGAACTTATCCGTACAAGTATAAAAGATGATTACTTTAAGAAGGGATTGGAGAATATTAACACGCAGTCTCCGTGGTCGATTAAAACATTTACACCAGAATTCAACACTGCGCTGGAAGGATACCTGACTTCCTACAAGCAATTTTATCAGGGCATTTACAATAAGGCTGTTGCTGCCCGTGAAAAAATGATATTTGAAATGGAGAATGCAAAAGGCAGTGATTACAAAGTGTATGAATACAAAAATGAATACTACAACGAAAGCCTTGCAGATTTAGTAAAAAATGTTTCCGTGAAAACGCGAATACTAGAGCATGATGGCGAGTTGATTCAACAGGTCAACCCGATTTTTGCGGATCCTAAACCCAAAGGATTATTAGATTACAGAGCCCAGTTCTTTGCGCCTGTAAAAAATTTCCTGGGATTACAAATTGACACGTATTACTTCAATATTCTTGTTATCTGGCTTGTAACAGTGCTATTTTATACTACCTTATATTTTGAACTATTAAGAAAGCTTATTAATTCGTTCAGCGAGGTGAATTTTACGAATAGGATGACAATGCCTACGTTGAATTTTAAGAAAAAGAAATAAACCGCATTCCTGTATTTTTTTGGTCAGGAATGCCAAATTTTTAACTTTGTACACCATAATTTTATAGCTATGAAAGTAGTGAAATTAGTAGTGATCGTTGCACTTCTAACCGCTTGTAGTTCAGGGAAAAAGACTGACGAACAAGCCATGTTGGAGAGCTTTGATTCTGTGAAGGCTGAAGGGCCAACAATCTCTGAAGCAGTGATTGGTGATATTCTTCAGCAGATTCCAAGTCCGCTGGAAATCTCCGTGCTTTTGAAAGAGTCCGGAAAGAAGTACAACGTGGGTTATTTGAATTCACCCGACAACCTTTCTAAGTATAACAGCAACTACAAAAAAGCTCTTAATTTGGGAATCTATGGTACCGATTTAGGATACACGAATATCTACGAACAAAATCAGGATGGCGTGAAGTATATGGCCACCATCAAAAGCCTGGCTGACGGTTTAAACATTGGCCAGTTTTTCGATATCGAGACGATTGGACGATTAGCCACCAACAGTAAGAATCTCGATTCTCTTTTGTTGATCACCACTCAGAATTTCAACAATATTAATCACTATTTACAGACACAAAGCCGTTCAAATCTGAGTGTACTTCTACTGACCGGAGGATGGCTGGAGGCCATGCATATTACCTGTAACGTAGCCGGCACTGATCCGAACAATAAAGAACTACAGGAAAAGATTGGAGAACAGAAGGTAATTCTGGAAAACATCATTTTACTTCTTTCTTTCTATAAAGAGAGCGACCAGAATATGGCATCATTGTTGACAGACATGGAAGAGCTTAAGAAGGTCTTTGATAAAGTGAATATCACCTATACATACAAAGAATCCACATTTGAGGTTATTGACGGTGTCATGGTGATTAAAGACAACAGTACCACAACCATTGATATCAAGCCGGAAAATATCAATGATATCAGAACGCTTTCAAGTAGTATCAGAAGTAAAATTATAAGCTAAGATAAACGGAGCCCTATGAAAAAGTTAGTCTTTTTTGTGTTGTCTATTTTCCTGCTGAGTGCATCAGAAGGGATCAGCCAATGTAACTCAGAAAACCTGAGCAATCAGTGTATCCCCAAACTTGCCGGAGGATTTAATTTTCTGAAAAGTTACAAGGTTGACGGTGCGGGTGGATCTAAACCTAAAGTGGAATACTCATACGTATTTACGAAGGGGACCCAATACATGATCAACATCTGTGCCCCAGCACAACCTACGGATGGCATTATTGTAAGTTTGTATGATTCTCAGCGAAATAAAGTAGCTTCTAGTAAATTCAATGGTCAGTACTTAGGAGCCATTGCATACCCCTGTAACGCAACGGGTATCTACTACATTCAATATACTTTCGATGGCTCAGCTTCTTATTGTGGAGGCAGCGCCCTTGGATTTAAAAGATAGTATCCCTTTAACCGGATTCAAAAGGCTTTCCATAAACAGGAAAGCCTTTTTATTGTTAGCAATCGTCTGAATCATAGTTCAGACAATTTCCATACTTTTAAGTCATGCAAGAACTTCAAGTCACCTTTAACTTCCATGCTCGCTACTTTAAACTTGGCGAAATCAATCAACACACAAAAGCTGTGTGGTTTGTATTGCACGGCTATGGGCAGCTTGCCAAATATTTTCTTACAAAATTCAAAGTATTAACTGATCGGGGTGTATGTGTAATCGCACCCGAAGGGCTTTCACGATTTTACCTGGAGGATGTTAACACCCGAAATCAAACTGGTAACAACCGCGTTGGCGCTACCTGGATGACACGAGAAAACCGGTTGATGGACATCGATAATTATCTTCTGTTTCTCAACACCGTTTACAAGACTGAGTTGAACTCCTATTCTTCCATTCTGGTCACGATTTTGGGTTTTTCGCAAGGGGCGGCAACCGCTTCACGATGGGCCGTTCAGAATTCAATTGTTTACAACCGCCTCATTCTTTGGGCAGGCATCTTTCCGGATGATATGGATTTTGAAAAAAGTAAAGAAATATTGAAAACCAAACAGGTTCGTCAAGTCTATGGAAGTAAAGACCCGTTTCTGACAGATACTCGCATTGGTGAAATGAAAGAACTCTCTGAGAAGCTAGGAGTTAAAGCTGATCCTCTCGTTTTTGATGGGGGCCATGAAATTCATGAGCAGACTTTGTTGCAATTGGCTCAGTAACTTCTAGGCATTCCTTTTTACATGCATGCTGCTTGCCTGAGCTGTTGGGAAAACAGTAATGTCAGCCAGAACAACATGAGCGGGTCGGGTGATGGTAAATAGGATCACGTCTGCAATATCTTCTGCTTTTAACGGATCAAGTCCCTTGTAAGCAGCGGCTGCCCTTTCAACGTCACCCTTAAAACGGACTAACGAAAACTCCGTTTCTACCAATCCAGGATTGATGGAGGTAACCTTGATGTTATACGCGTTCAAATCAATTCGCATGCTGCGGGTTAAGGCATCTACGGCAAATTTGCTGGCACAGTATACATTGCCATTCGGATAAACTTCTTTACCCGCAATCGATCCGATGTTGATGATGTGTCCAGTTTTCTGTTTGACCATTTCAGGAATAACCTCATGGCACACATACAATAGTCCTTTTACGTTGATGTCCAACATGGCATCCCAATCGTTAAGATTTCCAGTCTGAATAGGGTCCAATCCATGGGCATTACCGGCACAGTTGATCAACACATCCACATTGATTTCCTGTTTCCGCAAAGAATCGAAAGCCTTTCTTACTTCGTCCTGATCACGCACTTCAAATGAAAGTGTTTGTACTTCGGTGTGAGTTGCTAATTTATTCTTTAACGCTTCTAATCTATCCTTCCTCCGTCCGCAAATGACCAGCTTGAAGTTATTCTTTGCTAACAGATTGGCAGTGGCTTCACCAATTCCGGAGGTTGCACCTGTAACTAAAACAGTTCGCTTTTGCATTATTGGAAGAGTAAATAGAAGGTAATCGTGTTTGTGTTCAGTCTCCTCAGGGGTTGACCAAATTTATTCTCCGTATTATCCAAGACATCCGTTATTCCTCTTGAGAACCTTATTTCGGGAGAAAATTTAAACAGAGGAAAATACAAATCAAAACCGATGCCTGCTTCAAGATTGAAGTTTAAATTCTTTACCTCCAAACTCGTAGTGGTGTTTTCTATTTCTTTTTTTCCGGACGCCTCAATCCCTGGTTTGATACCGCCAATCATATACATCCGAACATTTCCCCTGCGCATCGACTTATACTTTAACAAAAAAGGAAATTCGACCATCGTAGTTTCCACCAACTCCTCTACCAACGTTCCATCCGTAAAGTTATATCTCAGTTTATGTTCATAAAAGGCAACTTCAGGCGTAAGCCGGAAGTCAAGAAATTCACTTAAGCGGTAATTCACGATAAAGCCTAGGGAAAAACCAGGTCTCCATTCCGGGAGAACAGAATGCAGCGTATCAAAATCAGGTGTTACAAATTTATCTGAATACTCAATTTGATAAGCTGTGGTATGCAGACCAATTAAAAAACCATAGGTCAGCTTTTTCTCATCATAGTCAGGATTGTTCCTTCGTGCCCATCGGTAGGATTGCGCATGAAGCGAACCCGCTATCAAAAGAAATCCTAACAACAGGATTATTTTTGAGCGGTATAAATAGAGCTTATTCCGAAGGTCAACGGCTTGCATGTAGAATTTTTAAATCCGGTACCCCTCAGGATACTCATAAAATTATTTCCGTCCGGAAAGGCCTCCACTGATTCCGGAAGATACGTATAGGCTGATTTGTCACGCGAAACCAAGCGACCGATTTTAGGTAAAATAGTCTTAAAATAAAAATTGTAAACCTGCTTGAATGGGAAGCGCTTCGGCCTTGAAAATTCAAGTATGACCAGCGTTGCACCAGGCTTCATTACGCGGTAAATCTCCGAAAGGCCTTTTTCCAGATTCTCAAAATTTCTCACTCCAAAGCCAACGGTCACGGCATCAAAATTATTGTCTCCAAAGGGCAGGTTTTCGGAATCCCCACTCCGCATCTCGATTTTATTGCTCAGCCCGCGCGCTGACATTTTCTTTCTCCCAACTTCCAACATGCCCTCGGAAATATCCACCCCTATAATCTTATCAGGTTGGAGGTCAAGGGCCTGAAGTGCAAAATCACCTGTTCCAGTGGCAACATCAAGAATCACTTTGGGCATAGAAGGTTGCAATAAACGGACGGCCTTTTTTCTCCATCCTTTATCTATGCCCAGGCTCAAAAAATGATTCAGAAAATCATAGCGGTTGCTGATGTTATCGAACATGCGCGCTACCTGCTCTTTTTTTGAAATCTTCTCTTCTTTATAGGGAACTACTGTCATTCGTGTGGTCTTTTGTAGAAACAAAACCTGGTGGCAAATTGCTAATAATTATTCTAAAACTAGGTTCAAATAAAAAAAGCCCGATACAGGGTACCAGGCTTCTACAATACTATAATAGATTAGTTTCCAGTCACTTTAAACTCTACCCTGCGGTTTAGCTCCCGTCCCTCCTTTTCATCATCGTTGCTGGCCAAAGGCTTTGTCTTTCCATAACCGACAGCTTTTATTCTGCGTGAGTCAATGCCCTTCTTTGTTAGAAAATCCTTTACAGCTTCAGCCCTTTTTTGTGACAGGAACATATTGTAGTTCTTCGTGCCAATCACATCCGTATGTCCGGCAATTTCAACTTGCAGAGTGGGGTTTTGCTGCATCATGCGTTCAAGTTTGTTCAATTCGTTGAACGAATCTTGTTTGAAGCTTGCCTTATCAAAATCAAAATAGATGTTGCGCAAAATAGAAACCATACCTGTCTGTAGTTTCCTCATTTCTATAGTCCGTGTTACAACTTTTTCCTGATCAGAAGCGCCTTCAAGTTTTACGGTTTCATTCACAAACATAAATCCTTCTGCTTCTACAGACAATCTATAATCCTTTGCATCCGACACCTTAAATTCTACTGTACCCTCTCCTTTCGCTGAAGAACCAACTATAACATTGTCACGCAAACCCTGTAGCCTCACTTTAGCTTCCAACGGTTTCTTTTCATCAGCATCCATTACTTGCACAACATAACGCAATGGCAACATTGTTTTTACTGGTTCCTTAATTGGTTCTTTCACAGGATCGACTTCGGCAACCACGGAATCGGGTTTTACAATAACGGGCTCTGGTTCCTTAACAGCTACGACAGGATCAGGAATCAAAACCATATAAATATCGTCATACCCAAGGCCATCTTCGCGAACAGAAGAGTAATAAGCTTTTTTTCCATCCTTCGTAGTAACAAAAAAGATATCGTTATCGGGTGTGTTGATTGGGTATCCCAGGTTTTCAGGTTCACTCCATTCGTTTGTGCCTTCATCCACAATTGATTTGTACAGATCATATCCACCCATTCCATTTCGTCCCTTTGAACTGAAATAAAGCGTTTTGCTATCATAGTCAATAAAAGGGCCATCGTCATCAGCTTCCGAATTGACTTTAGGGCCAACGTTTTTCACATTCGACCACTCGCCTTTTGTATCTTTCATGGCTTTGTAGATATCAAGGCCACCATATCCACCCGGTCTGTTGCTGGAGAAGTAAAGTGTTTTTTCGTCTTTTGATATCGTTACGGATTTCTCCTCATAACTTGAGTTAATAATACCCGGAAGGGGTACGGGATTACTCCACGTGCCGTCTGGTTGGCGATCACAAAAGAAAATATCACCGCCATTTTCATCTTTAAAAATAAACAGGGTACTTCCGTCAGCCGATAGCGCCAGGTTCGAATCATGCGACTGAGAGTTTACGTTCGTTCCAATATTAATAGCGGCCAGCCATTGCCCACCTGATTTTTTAGCCGTAAAAATATCTTCCCAGGGTTTGTTGTCATCCGCCACATTTTGATTGAGGTTACCATCTCTTCGCCTGGTTGTAAACACAATTTCATCTTCATTTTCTGTAAGTACGGGTGCGTAATCATCCCATTCAGAATTAATTTCAGAGCCTAGATTGACAATTGAATGGCGCTGTGGATTAGAGAGGTACTTCTTGCCGTTCTCGCATTCATAGATACTGCGCTCAACTAAATCAAGGGGAGTTTTATCTTTACCCTGATACGTTGGTCTTTTGGCCATCCTTTCTTTATAGAGGTTATAATATTCAATGGCCTTGTCAAACTCCAACCCGTACTGATAACTCTGCCCAATCCAAAACTCCAGGTCGAAACGATAATCCTGATCACGTTCATAAATTTTCATGAAATATTGTGCCGCCAGATCTTTTTGAATTGTTTTGAGATGGTAATGACCAGCTTCAAAATTGGCCTTTAGATTTTCAGGGTCAGCCGTAGCCGCAAGAACATACACTCCCCGGATATCATTATCCGCCTGGGAGCCTTCTTTCATTTCATCGGCCAATTTCAAATAATCTTCAGCCTGTTTTTTATTGTCGTCCTGGCCATACCCTTGTAAAAAAGCTCCCGCGACAGCTAAAAAAATCAGTACACAACGGATACTGTACATGTCAAATTTGGGTTTAACAAAAATAAAGTTATGAATAAAAGGTAAAACAATGGTTGCCAATATATAAAAAACTGGCAATTTGAATGCGTAAATTTGACGTCATAAAGCACTTAAATCTTACATTCTTAGGATTTTAGGGTGAAAGCTTTACTTTAACTTGGTCTAACTCATGGAGATACGTCAGGCAGAGTTCGTTTCCAGTATTACGGATGTTGGGAAAGCTCCTGTGAAAAAATTACCGGAATTCGCCTTTATAGGTCGTTCCAACGTAGGCAAATCCTCTCTGATCAACATGCTTACAAATAAAAAAGGCATGGCGAAGACCTCGAACACGCCCGGTAAAACTCAAACGATTAATCACTTTGTCATCAATCAATCTTGGTACCTAGTTGACTTACCGGGATACGGTTATGCCAACGTAAGCAAAGACCTCCGCCAGGGCTTTGGAAAAATCATTGATCACTATCTGTTGAAAAGTGAAGCGCTTCATTTTCTGTTTGTGCTGATTGATATCCGCCTGGAGCCACAGCTTATCGACAAGAGTTTTCTGGAGTGGGCAGGCACAAACGAAATACCGATGGGCATCATCTTTACAAAAGCCGATAAACTTGCCATTGGTAAAATAAATCTGCATGTAGAACGGTACGAAACCGAACTACTGAAACGCTGGGATGAACTCCCTCCTGTCTTTATAACTTCCGCTACGAATAAGAAAGGCAGAGAAGAGTTACTCACGTTTATCGAAAAAAGCCTGCCAGTTCGGCAGGCAGGCTTACCTACCAGGCAAAAAAATGATTAGTTTTGCCCCTCAAATAATTAGTCATGACGTTAGATGATATTGCTACGATTTCAGGGAAAGGTGGGTTGTTTAAAGTTTTTAAACCCTCCAAATCAGGCGTAATACTAGAATCACTTGATGATGCAAAAACAAAACTGGTGGCCACTGCTAATCACAAGCTTTCTATACTGAGTGAAATCTCCATTTATACAACAACGAAAGAAGGAACGGTAGCGCTGATTGATGTTCTGAAAAAAATACATGCATCGTTCGGTAATGATTTAGGTTTGGACGCAGAAGCTGATGCTAGTGAGTTAAAATCTTTCTTAAAATCTGTATTACCAGCGTACGATGAAAATCGGGTTTACGTTTCGGATATTAAGAAGCTGGTAAAGTGGTATGGTGTTCTGATGAAGTATACCCCTGAAATAATAACCTCTGAAGAAGAGAAAAAAGCTTAGAAGCTTTCGGCCTTCTCTACCATATTTTTTGATCCTACATAAAAAGGCACACGCTGGTGCAACGTATTAGGTTTGATCTCAAGCACTCTGTTTTTTCCATCGGTTGCTTTGCCCCCCGCCTGTTCGGCTATAAAAGCTAATGCATTGCATTCGTACATCAACCGTAGTTTACCTTGTGGATCTTTGGCTGTGGCGGGATAAATGTAAATACCGCCTTTCAATAAATTTCGATGGAAATCGGCAACCAATGATCCGATGTACCTGCCCGTATAATTTTTCTCTTTACAATAGTTGACATAATCTTTGACAGGCTGAGCGAATGAATTATACGAGCCTTCATTAACAGAAAAAATTTTTCCATCAATCGGTATTTTCATATTGGGGTGCGAAAGAAAATACTCCCCTAACGTGGGTTCATATGTAAAACCATTTACCCCAAATCCTGCCGTATATACCAACATCGTTGATGATCCATACAAAATATAACCTGCTGCAACCTGTTCCGAGCCCTTCTGTAAAATATCTTCTTCCTGAATAGGCGTACTCACAGGAGTCTTTCTTCGATAGATTGAAAAAATGGTACCGATGGAAACATTTACATCAATATTGGAAGAACCATCAAGCGGATCGATCGCGATTACATATTTACCATCGTTATTCAAATCCACGTACGACTCAGATTCTTCCGAAATGAGTGCACAAGCCTCCCCACCTTTTGTGAGTGCGCGCGAAAACCGGATGTTGGCCAACACATCCAACTTCTGTTGTTGATCACCCGCTGTATTCATGG
>JANNQJ010000256.1:0-5244 GCA_031400675.1 Cyclobacteriaceae bacterium | reverse complement strand
ATACCGGGATTCCGGTCGCGTTGGGATCTTTGATCACAATGGTTTGTAGAGATTCTACGATCTCAGCCGATTCACTCGTGACCAGCACAAGCGTAACTTCATACGCACCTGAGGTTGGATAAAAGTGAACCGGGTTTTGCTCGGATGAAAAGGTTCCATCTCCAAAATTCCACGCATACGAAACTTCCCCTGCGCGATCCGGAATGATTGATACCTTGGTAAAGGTTGCTGTGGCCGGAGCAAACTCATCGTTATCAATTGAAACTGAAAACTTGGAGACTGTGCTTGCAGGCGGCACGGGAAAACCGTCATCCGAACAACTTTCCAAGACCATAACACTTATGCCCACCAATACTACCAGCAATATCTTCCTCATCGTGCGTGTTTTTTTATCTCTTTAAGAATATCCCTCGAGGGCTGGTAAGGCCATCCTTCAAAGTTATTTTATTTGAACCATCGAGATCAGACTGATAAATTTCCCCGTTGTCGCGTGCAGACCAATACAACTTATCGGTTTCATTGTCTACTACAATTCCGTAAATTCTGGACGCTGTAGCGTCAACCGTAACAACGTTCGTTCCATCAAGGTTAGCCATTTTGAGTTCTTCACTGTTCTGTTCGTCAAAATAAATCTTTCCATTTTCAGCGTCCACCGCAATCCCATATCCGTAAGCATCCGCAACAACAACACTAGGACTTGTGCCATCTAAATTGGCAATGTATAAATTTCCAAATGTACCGCTAACGTCATAATAATACATTTTGTTATTCACCAAGTCTAATGCAACAGCCCGAAAAGCGGCACCTTCTACCGTGACCACTGCTTCTGCACCTGATCCATCCAGGTTTGAACGGAAAATATGACTAAAGCCAGCCAGATCCTCATCGTCCGCATAGTAAATTTTTCCCGCTGCAACATTCAGCGCAATACCGTACGGAGAATAAAGATCAGTAACAATATCGTCTAAGCTTGTACCATCCTCGTTAACACTCCAGATATTTCCAACTTCATCAGCATTGAAATCACTGAAATAAATTTTTTCATTGGTTACATCATACGCAAGGCCCACTCCTGCCTTACCAACAACTTCTAAAAATGTCGACATATCATCAGGATCGGCCACCGCGAATCTGTTAATCACTTCATCATCAGCATCGATAAAATAAATTTCATCACCCACTTCAGGTTCCTCAATAGTAATTGCTTGCGTGGACTCGTCCGTTCCTCCTGGTCCGGTGGCAACTAATGTTACTGTAAAAACGCCAGCCACTGTATACGTCTTCGTTGGTGATTCTGCCGTAGAGGTTGTGGCATCGCCAAAACTCCAGGCATACGATACGGCATCTTCCGATGTGTTGGTAAACGTAATTTCCTCGCCCACTTCAGCTGTTGTTGCGCTGGCGGTAAACGATGCTGTTGGCGCTGGATCGGGGTCTGGGTCTGACTCGTCATCACTACACGAATGAATAAGCGTAATCACACACACGAGCAAGATGCCCGACAGTAGTAGTTTGATTTTAGATTTCATAGATTTTAGTTTAAGTTTAAGAATTAATAACCTGGATTTTGTGTCATATCTGGATTTTTATTGGTTTGAATTTCTGAGAGCGGAATCGGGAAAAGTGTTTGGTTGATGTCGGTGACATTGGGCAACAGGGTGATTGCTCTACCTGTTCGCACCAGGTCAAACCAGCGGTGGCCCTCAAAGGCGAACTCCACTCTTCTTTCCTGTTCAATCTCCAACAGAAGATCGGCATACGCAGTCGTGCTGGTGGGGGGCAACCCGGCTCTCGTCCGTATTTCATTTATATCATCCTGAATCGCATCCACATCACCTCCCAGCCTGGCCTCGGCTTCCGCGCGAATCAAATACATTTCTGCCAAGCGCAATACAATTACATTATCGGCACCTTTGGCGAGGTCATCGTATTTTATGGCATAGGGCAACGCACCTGCAAATGCAAGAGAGGCCTCGTAGCGAACATCCCCGACTTCGTAAGCATTTACTATGCTGGTTGTGGGAGCCACTTCTCGCCTTCCGTTTAATGATTTGGGAAAGTTGTATTCCGCTATGCGATTTCTATTCAATTCCGTAAAATCAATTTCGAATATAGATTCTGCTGAGCCGTCTGTAAATACATCCAGATAAGGTAGAAGCTGGTAACCACCCTCATCAATTACTTCCGTTGCTTTATCGATAGCAAGGGCATAATCGCCTTTATATAAATACACCCTGGCCAGCAATGCGGTGGCTGCGTATTGAGAGGCTCTTACTTTAACGGAGGATGTGCTTAATCGAAGTTCTGCCGAGTCCAGATCTTTAACTATCTGGTCATACACGATTGAAATTGGTTCTCTTGGTACATTCACTGCACCCGTTCCAACGGTAGGTTCAATTTTTACCGGTACATCTCCAAAATAGTTTAGAAGATTAAAATGATTCAGTGCTCGAATAAAATACAACTCAGCCGAGGCTAGTCTTTTTTCTTCTTTGGTCATATCCCCCATGCCTGGCACTTTGACGATTACATTGTTAGCAATGTTAATACTCTCGTAGGCAGAAGCCCAAATGCCGTCAATCGCTCCATTCGTGGCGAGAATATTATTATTGTCCACTTGCCTGTAATCATCAGATGTGCCATCTACCGGCTGCTCCAGGTTGTCGGCCGCTAAATCGGAAAATATCAAATAGGTTCTTCCATAATAGCTTAAGTTTTGAAAAGACGTATAAGCGCCTAAAATTCCTTTTTCAATACCTGCTTTATCTTTAAAAGCTTCATCGGCTGAAATGGCACTCTGTGGCTCCACATCCAGCACATCGCATGCTGCCAGTGACGAAAGTAATAAGGTTAGTATGAATAGCTTTTTCATTCCGTTAAAATTTAAGATTAGCACCAATCGTAAACGCTCTTGCTTGAGGAAACGTAAAGAAGTCGGTTCCGATAACCTGGGTACTATTTCCACTATAGTTGACTTCCGGATCAAGACCTGAATAAGGTGTTACTGTAAACAGATTTTGCGCGCTCAGGTAAATCCGTAAAGAGGATAGATAAGCTTTGCCCACGAGTTCTTTCGGGAACGTATAGCCAAATGTCAAATTTTTGAGCCTCAAATACGATCCGTCTTCTATAAATCTGGAGGATACACTTTTATTGTCAGCCGCGACAGGCTCTAATGTGGCGCGTGGAATATCGGTGATATCACCCGGCTGTTGCCAGCGTCTCTTTACATCAGCTGTTTGATTGTCTCCACCCTGAAGCGATTCCAGAAATAGTCGGGTACCGTTAAAGACATCATTCCCGTATGAGAATTGAAAGAAAATATTGAGATCAAATCCTTTATAGGCAAAGCCGTTTGTAAACCCACCAATAAAATCAGGATGGGGATTCCCTACAATGGTGTAATCATCCGTAGTGATCTCTCCATCGAAATTCGTGTCATCAAACACAATATCACCTGTTGACGGATCTACGCCCAGCGATTTAAAACTATAAAAGATACCGATTGGCTGACCTTCCCGTACGCTGTTACCTCCCCTGCCTAAATCATTTATCGGTTGGTCCTCATATAGCTCCAACACTTTGTTCCGGTTTGCAGATAAATTCAGTTGAGGAGTCCATCGTACAGGCCCCAGGTCATATTGCCCACCGATCGTTAACTCAACGCCTTTATTTTCCATTTCGCCAACGTTCTCAATAATGGTTGAAAATCCGGCAGAAGAAGGTAACGGGCGGCTCAACAGTAGGTCTTTTGTTTTCTTACTATAGAAATCTACCGTAACCGTGAGCCTATCGTTAAACAGCCCGGCATCCAAACCAATATCGAACTGTGATGTGGTCTCCCATTTCAGATCGGGGTTGGGTATGTTGGTCGGATAAAGAGCTGGTTGTCCATTATAGGATGCTGTTCCGTACAACTCTGCATATTGGAAGGCTGGAATATTGTCATTACCCAATACACCATAGCTTGATCTTAGTTTTAGTTCAGAAATTACGGGTATGTTTCCCTTCATAAAAGATTCTTCACTTATCCGCCAAGCTGCGGAGACTGCCGGAAAGAACCCGGTTTTGTTGTTCTCACCAAAGTTTGTAGAAGCATCACTCCTGGCAGACAGTCCAACAAGATATTTATCGGCAAAATTATAATTCCCCTTCACGAAAAAAGAGCGAAGGCCCTGATCGTATGCGGACGCACCGGGATCAATAAATGTGGAGGCTGAGTTTAAATATTCAAGATATTCGCTGGCAAAGTCCTGACCGCGGATATAAATATCACGGGTTTGATTTTTCTCAAAACTGTAACCAAACAGAAAATCCAGGCCGTGCTTGTCAAAAGAAGTTTCATACTTGATAAAATTATTGCTGACTACGTTCAACGTATTACTATAGGCTTCGAAACCAAGCCCGTTGTATTTTTGGCCTTGCACGGTGTTAAATTCGAATGAGTGTTCGCGCAGATTATAAAAATCGATTGCCCATTTGGTACTCACCGTTAAACCGGGTATAATCTGGTAATCGGCATATATGTTGGCAATGGTGCGGTACGTGAAGTTTTCATTTGTAGCCTCGTTGGCAATCGAAACCGGATTTGAATAAGGCCCATCCTGATTGTAGGATCCATCCTCATTATACACCGGATAAATAGCGGGAGTAGAGATGCCGTTTGGCAACGGACCATGCAGGGAGGCGTCACCTTCTACTCGATTTGACGTAGAATACGTCAGGCCAATGCTGGTTCCAATATTTAATTTTTTGTTGACCTGGTGATCGAGGTTAACCCGTCCATTAATTCTTTCAAATCCTGACGCAATGACAATTCCATCCTGTTTAAAATAACTTCCCGAAATAAAGAATCTTGTTTTTTCATCGCCTCCCGAAGCCGACAACTCGTAACTGGCAATACGGGCTGTTCTAAAAATTACATCCTGCCAGTCGGTATCAATGGTGATACTATCCATTTCGGTTTGCGAGAAGACGGGAGCATCCTGAAGATCGTTTCGATATTCCATCCACTCCCGCGCATTCAGCATGTCGAGCGTGCGCCATACCTGTTGTTGCCCTTCATACATATTAAAACTAATCACCGAATTACCCTTCTTACCCCGCTTGGTAGTGATTAACACCACACCGTTGGAAGCCCGTGCTCCGTAAATCGCTGCGGCTGCCGCGTCTTTTAACACACTGAAAGATTCTATTTCGCTCGGATTAAGATCGGATAGCGCGTTGATGTCCTGTCCTTCATAT
>JANNQJ010000255.1:0-2911 GCA_031400675.1 Cyclobacteriaceae bacterium | reverse complement strand
TGCAGATGCACTTAGTAAATTTTATGGGGGTGAAATGACCTGCGCGGGAATGCTTTATAGTCCAATAATAGGAGCGTGCGCCCCTGCCGATCCATTGAACGCCTACACTGTTGCTTATGACCTCGCTTTCTTTGACAATGGTTATGCACGCGATATCACAGCATTGGTAGCCGCAATGGTTTCGCAGGCCTTTGATGCCAACGCAAATCAATCCTCCATTATTAATGTCGTCCGTACAGTTGATCCAAAAGAATATTTCAAAAGTCGGTTAGTAGGACGAGCTTCTTATAGATTCTATCAAGTAGCGAATTCAATTGTTTCAGAATCAAAGCAACTTACCATCAAAGACAAGGGCTCAGATTTTAAGATCCCAAGAGAATGGCAACCGATGGATTCGTTAACCTATTTACAACTTGCCCATGCCTACACACTCCTTGACAAGTTCAATCAGGATATGCCCTTTCATTCAGCTGAAATATATCTCATCACCATCACTGCCATGATGTATAGCGACTATGACTTTGAAAAGACAATGGAGTTCATTATCAATTATGGGCGCGATAACGATACCGTGGCAGCTGTGGCCGGAGCCATTCTGGGTGCTTATTGGGGAGCTGATCACCTGCCCGAAAAAAAAGTGAAGCAAGTTTTAAAAGTAAACAAAGAGTTGTTGGACAATGATCTGGAAGATTTGGCCTTGCAGATGAAAATTAAATACGTGGAGGGAAGAATTTAATTTACTCTCCATCCTCCATGAGATTTAACAACCAAAATTATTTTAAGACGACCGATACGCCATTTCATACATCGATTTTACATGAGGGCCTAAAAATACTCTCGCATAGATTCTAGTAATCGCCAACCCATCTGTAATAAAACATAAAGCAACAACAAACGCAAGTAGGGGCTGATCCTCATGAATGTGTGTAAAGATCAAGTCCTCACCAACAAAAGTCGGGCTGATCGGAAACCCTGAAATACCTAGGCAGCAAAGAAAAAATAGAACCGCGAACTTGGGATGCTTGTAAGAGTGGCCATGAAACATATTCAAGTCTAGTCTACCTTCCTGATTCCTTAGCAATTGAATTATGAGAAAGCCCAAGGCACCAGCAACGGCTATCCCGCTTAAATAAATGTGAATTTCACTAAAACTAAAATGTTCATTGAATGCAACTGCCAGCGCTATCCAAAAATGAGTCATAATCACGAGAAGCCAACTCATACGTACATATCGCCTTTCGGTAAAAGCCCTTAGCACAATGACGAGTGCAATGAAAGAAAATAGATACGGAAAATAATGTTCGATTTCCAGTGGAATTAACTCTTGGTGGTAGACGATAAACAACCCAATTAGATAAGTGGGTATCCCTATAAAAGCGACTCGCTTTAGGGTTAAAAAATCAAGGCGTCTTCCTATCGCTTTTAAAGGATTCCATAAATATCTGTACATGAACGAGTCCAAATTCCATTCCTTCAGACATAGCATGTAAATGGTATATTCAATTTTCTTGGGCAAGGAGTCTTCAATAGAATTCCTGCGAGGAACAAAATTGTAAAACTGCTCACGTATAAGATAAGTTACAACAGATGGTGAAACCAGGAGTTGATAAGTTCTTAAGAATGCGTTTCCTGCAAAATGTAATAGGGCTAAATTATCGAAGCCAGCTGCGACTTCAATAAAAATCAAACCAATTTGCGCTATCGATGAGTAGGCGATTTGACTTTTAACGGAAGATTGAACTCGTGCTATGCCTGTCGCAATAATGCTAGTTGTTAAACCCATTATGGCAATCAATATTCGAACAGAAAGTTGGTGATCCCAGAAGGGAAAAGTTCTTAACATTAAGAAAACACCCAGATGAACAGAAAGCGATCCATAAAATATAGCGCTGGATGGAGTAGGCCCTTCCATGGCTCTTGGCAACCAAGAAGAAAACGGAAGCTGGGCAGATTTGGCGGAGGCAGAAATCAATATCATGAGAGAAATAAATATTCCAATCCAACTATGATCCATAATGTGTTCATGAACTAATTCATAATTATTTAGCTTCAAGAAAGTAATGTTCTCATGAAACAAGTGATGTGTCATCCACATCGCTAAAATTAATCCTACGTCTCCAATTCTATAAATTGAAAATACTTTTACCGCATTCTTCACTGGCAAATACCGATCTCGATAAAACGCAATCAATAAAAAAGATGAAATGCCTAAAATCTCCCAACCTATAAATAAGGTCTCGAGGTTGCCTGAAAGAATGGCAACATTATAACCCAGGTAAAAGAATAGCACAGTATTAAAAAAGCGTTTGTAACCACTCTCGCGATGCATGTAATACCGACTATAAACCGTGACCAGGAAGGTTAAAATAGCACCTACCAGAAGGTACACAGCGGTAATCTTGTCAAAATAGAAATCAATAAAAAAGATATAATCACTACTTTGATAGAGTTCGATTTCCTTAATGTTTAAGGTTGGAAATCCACTAAAAATCCAAATTAAAATAAATATTGTAGCAAGTAGTAAATGAATACCAACTGATGTGTAGGCCGTGAATGAAATTAACCCTTCTCGTTTAGCAGGAATTAATAGACTACTCAGGTAACCAATAACCGGAATGATAATAAAAAATTGAAGTATGAATAGCATCTTATATGGATTTAAGAAATGATATAAACCGGCAAATTTTCATCGTGAGTTTCAAACAAGGCTGTAACATTCGCCACCGCTTCTACTTTTTTCGTAAGCGGTATGTAGGGCGAAAACTTTCCGTCTTTAAAGGAAGAAAGTTCCTTGGTAGTGGGATTAATAACTACCAAATGCACCCATTCATTAATGAACCATTCATATGTTTCCGGTGCTTTTTGAATAGTCTGAAGTACAATTTCAGGGAAATGCTCTATAATTATAAGT
>JANNQJ010000254.1:0-5924 GCA_031400675.1 Cyclobacteriaceae bacterium | reverse complement strand
AGGAGAGATGTTAGAGGTTAGCAGTGAGCGAATTGTGAAGTCAAGTGTTTTTCATGGATAGCATTCCAATACGTTTGTGATCGACAGTTGGTAGGCTTGGGATGATCCAATTGAAACCAGGGAACCAGGCTCTTACCACTCGTCATCTGCTTTCTTTAGCTCAATTTTATCTGTGAAGGCCTTGTCCAGTAACCCAAGCATGTTGGGACGGCACCAATCTTCCGCTAATAAAGTGCCGCTGTTTTTAGTGGCATAGCGGGTGAGGTTATCTTTTTCTGTGATCATCTTGTACCCGAGGTTGCCCGTAAACTGAATGGCTTTTATGGTAACACGGTATTTACCATCCTTGACACCAACAGTTACTGTACCACTGAATTTTCCGGTTTGCATAACGATATTTGTATTCACCTGTGAGTATTGAAATTTCTTGTAATCCACGTTGATGTCTGTTAACTCAAATTGAATAACATCCGATTTCAATTCAATGTTGGAGATATAGGGGAGTGTCTTGTAGTACTCCTCAAGCTTGGAAGAGGTGATTGAATCCAATTCGAAAATCTTCTGATAGATGATTTCCTGCTCAGCTACTTTAAAATTCCCGAATGAAACAGTTTGAGCACTTACTGCATGAGTGAGTAGCGTCAGAAGAAGGGTTAATATTTTTTTATTCATGTTATCGTGATTGTTAAGTATTTGTAATTTAGCTCTTTAATCTATCCTGAATAAGGAAATGAAAACAAAAGAATGTCCTGCTTGCGCCATGCTGGTTGATTCTGAAAGTAAAACTTGCCCCATATGTGCATACGAATTTACAGAAAGCAATAAAGGCAATTTAAAATGGATAGCAATTCTGCTGGCGATACTCTTCCTGCTCTATCTGATTCTTTAGATTCGTCCACATAATTAATTAAGAGTTAAATTGTTATTGTACCAACTGGTCATCGACAATATCATCATTACATCGGCTTAATTTCCCCTTCGTTCACTATTAGTACCATTATTCATTCATTTTAACGATCATTTACCTTGGTAAATCGTCTCGTTATGAAAACCTCCGTCTTTCGCTCGATTGATTTCAATATTCTGCTTGTTGCTTTGTTGTATTATGTGTCAGCGGAAGTAAGCTTCCTGCTGGCCTTTAATGATAGTACATTGCTGCCATTCTGGCCACCAGCAGGAATTGCATTGGCCCTTGTTGTATTGTACGGGCGAAAAGTGTGGCCCGGCATTGCCATCGGTTCACTGATCATCACCGTTAAGAATTTTTGGTTTGGGTCCATTGAATCTGTTCAGATGCTAATAGCAGTGAGTGCAGTGATAACCATAGCCAGAATATTGGAGCCACTTGCTGGAGAACTTTTGCTTAAGAGGCTCGTCAAAAAATCGTACCCCTTCTCAACCACCATACATGCCTTCTATTTTGTATTCATTTCAATGGCCATTTCCTGTATCAGTTCAGCTATCGCTACGGTATCGTTAGTCTGGTCTGATGTAATTCAGAATGAGGCTATTATTACAACACTTTTTTCGTTGTGGTCAAGAAATGTTGTCGGCATATTATTATTCAGTCCACTACTATTGTCAATACGGAATGTGACCTCAAAAGATTTTACGTACTACAAAATAGGAGAGATAGCCATTTTTGTAGTTTGCTTTGGCGCAGTATTATCCATGTTTAATATGGATGCATTTCGAACCGTGTTTCCGTATGCATTGCCGTTTGTAGTGATTCCATTCCTCTTGTGGTTAGCTTTCCGTTTCGAAGGCATTACATCAGTAGCTGGATACATTGGTGTTTCACTGGCAGCTATCTACTATACAAGCCAGGCGCAAGGGCCTTTTCACATTTATACCTTTACCGGGGATTCTATTTTACTTCTGCAGGTGTATGTAAGTGTTATCTCAGTATCAACCTTAGTACTGGCTTCTGCTGTTCACGAACGTCAGCAAGCGCAGGCAGACTTAAAAAAGTTTAGTGAAAACTTAGAGACCATTGTGCAGGATCGCACCATGGCTTTAAAAGAGGAAATTCAACAGCGTGAGAAAGCGCAACAAACGCTTCAACACACCAATGAAGAACTTCTCAAAAAAAATACAGAACTTGATAATTTTGTGTACAGTGTGTCGCACGATTTACGTGCACCCATTGCATCCATTCTAGGATTGATTAACCTGGCTAAGAAGGATAAAGGTGAAAGCACAAAACAGGCCTATCTGGAGATGATGGAAAAAAGTGCAAAGCAGCAGGACTACTTTATCAAAGAAATTCTGGATCAGTCCAGAAACTCTCGACTTGAGGTCAAGAGCGAACCTGTTCTCTTTGAACCATTAATTGAGGAAGCATTCGAGCAACTTGATTACTCTAATCTGAATGGGAATAAGTTTGAGAAGATTATTACGGTAGAGCAAGATCAACCTTTTTATTGTGACAAATGGAGATTAAAAGTTATCCTGAACAATATCATCTCTAATTCCATTCGTTATAAAAATGGAAAGGATCCTGTGATTCGAATCAATGCTAAAATTGATGCACACTTACTAAACCTCAGCATACAGGATAATGGCAAAGGAATCAGCAAAGATCATATCGCTAACTTGGGTAAAATGTTTTACCGGGCTACCGATGAAGGAGCAGGGTCAGGACTTGGGTTATACATTGTAAAAGAAACGGTGCATAAATTAAAGGGCTCGCTGGCGATTGAGTCGGAAGAAGGCCATGGAACAACGGTTAAATTTATGATACCAGAAGTTGCACACGAAACTTAACCTTCCTGATTTATTACCAATAACATTATCAAAATCTCTTGCAGTACTCAGGATTTATTAAATACTTGCTAGGGTAGAAATGCGTGAGCCTAACCTATGAAGGGATTTTTTCAGCGATTAATTCAATCGATAAGGAGTTGGTACGAGCAAGCCCTGAACTGGATTTGGCCATACTGGCTGCATGTAAAGCCCTGGTCTGATAAGCTGGTCCGCTATTTTCAGACACATCGATGGGCTCGCATAACTGCATATATTACCGGCCCGCCATTTTCAATTTTTGTTTTACTTCTTTTCGTTGTTTGGTTTGAGACTCCCTGGAACAGTGAGTTGCGTAATATTCGAAACCAGGTAGCTTCTGAAATTTACAGTGCCGATAGTGTGCTATTGGGTAGATACTATATACAAGATCGAACCGAAGTAGAATACCATGACATTGCGCCTGCTGTAAGGGATGCATTGGTAGCAACCGAAGATGCACGGTTTTATCAGCATGAAGGTGTTGACTTTAGAAGTTTGGGAAGGGTAATTGTAAAATCAATTATTCAGCAAGATGAATCAGCTGGAGGCGGAAGTACCATCACCCAACAGCTATCGAAAAACCTGTATCCACGAAAGCGTTATTGGCTTTTTTCTATGCTGATTAACAAGATGCGGGAAGTTCGTACTTCACTCATGTTGGAGGATATCTACTCAAAGGAAGAGTTAATTACGCTTTACCTGAACACCGTTCCATTTGCCGATAACGTTTTTGGGATTGAAGCTGCGGCTAATCGTTTCTATTCGCTCAATGCGAAAGACCTGACCACTGATCAGGCGGCAGTGCTGGTGGGTATGTTAAAAGCTACGTACAGCTATAACCCCAGATTGTTCCCTGATCGTGCTGTGAAAAGGAGAAACATTGTACTTCGACAAATGGTTAAATATAATTATCTCGATAGTATACGTGCAGATTCTTTAGCAAAGCTACCCATTGAACTTCAATACAATAAAATTTCTCACCATCAGGGCCTTGCACCATACTTCAGAGAATACTTAAAAGCAGAACTACTGGAGTGGTGCAAAAAAAATGAAAATGAGGATGGCGATAATTACAATCTTTACACCAGTGGGTTAAGAATTTATACAACGATTGATTCCAAATTGCAGCAGTATGCTGAAAATGCTGTTACGCAGCAGATGACAGAAATTCAGAAAACATTTTTCAATCATTGGGGGAAAGAGAAACCCTGGAAAGGTAAAGAAGTTGTATTGGATCAAGCTATACAACGTTCACCGAGATATCAACGCCTGAAAGAACAAGGACTTTCAGAAGAAGAGATCATGAAGGAGTTGCAAAAACCAATACCCATGACGTTGTTTACTTGGGATGGAGTAGAAGAAGCAGTTGTCAGTCCTGTTGATTCAATTATTCATCACCTTCAATATTTAAATGCTGGGTTTCTTGCTATGGAGCCCTCTAGCGGAGCAGTGAAGGCATGGGTAGGCGGTATCGAGCATGATTTTTTTCAGTATGATCATGTGAACTCGAATACCAAACGACAGGTAGGTTCAATCTTCAAACCCATAGTAACAGCTATGGCGCTGGAGCGCGGGGTGTCTCCATGTAGTTTGATCTCAGCCTCACGACCTACGTATATCGATAAAGAGGGTGTTGCGTGGACTCCACGGAATACCCAAAACGATTACCAGGTTGAATACACCATGCGCGGAACACTTGCCTATTCCGTCAATACAGTTTCTGCTAAACTCATACAGCGTGCTGGAGTACTACCCACTATTTCATTAGCGCAAGCAATGGGCATTACCAGCGAGATGCCCGAAGTGCCTTCTATCGCATTAGGTGCATCCTCTATTTCGTTGATCGAAATGACAACTGTATTTGCATGCTTTGCAAATCATGGAGTGTCTACATCTCCGTATTACATCAGCAGTATTCACGACAATGATGGAAAGGTTTTCAATAATTTTAAATCTGAGGAAGCAAATAAACGGGTATTGTCGGAAGAGACATCGGAGTTGATGATTTCCATGCTAAAAGGTGTTGTGAATGAAGGTACAGCAGGGAGACTCCGCTATATGTATGGGGTGTACAATGATATAGCAGGAAAAACAGGGACCACACAGTCAAATGCAGATGGATGGTTCATGGCCATGACCCCAAACCTTGTGATTGGAACGTGGGTTGGTGCAGACGACCCGCGCATTCGCTTTCGTAGAACAGATCTGGGACAGGGTTCGAGCACGGCATTGCCAATAACGGCAGCCTTTTTTAAACAAGTTAACAATGATGAAGCGTTTAAATTGATAACAGATGCAAAATTCCCCAAGCTTACAACCGAACTGCAAGGAAAATTAGATTGCGATTTATATGAATTAAGTGATGACTTGATTATGGAAATTGAAAAATCAATTTTTCAGCGCGACTCGTTAATTCAAGCCGACACTTCTGTAATTGTAACGCCTGAAACATTCTTACAAACAATCTATAAGCGAAAATTAAAGATTAAAGCTTCTCAAGAACGAAGGGATTCCATTGCCAATGCAGTGCAAGTAATTGTTGGTGGGTAGCATCCGTCATTTCGAAGGAGCATCTGTTGCAATTTTGCTCATAATGTAAGCGACTGAGAAATCCTCAAATGGATGAACCCCCTTTTTAGCAATTTTAATTTTATTTACGTTTTTGGATTTTAGTCACTGCCTCCAGGTATTTCTCCTTTGCCATTTTACGGAAGCGCATAGGGAATAAGCGCTTATACCGAATGGATATGCTGCGTTTGACAAGATTTTAAATATTAATCTAAAGGACCTTTTGAATTAGCGAAGAGGCTGTCAAGAATAGAAAAGTAAGAATTCTCGGAAAATAGCTTTAACTTGCTGGCTTATAATTCAACTTTGAATCCAGCGCAAGCCATAGCTTTGTATCACCCATTATTGCACTCGGTTGCATACAATATTTTGCGTTGCAGGCAGGATGCGGAGGATATCGTGCAAGACACTTTTTTGAAGTGGCTCAGTATTGATCGAACGAAGGTTCAAAACACGAAGGCCTATTTAATTACAGCTGTTACCAATAACTGCTTAAATCACCTTAATACCCTTCGTAAGAAGAAGGAGGAATATTGGGATTCAAGCAAACTCTCTCAACTCATTGTTAAGTT
>JANNQJ010000253.1:0-13983 GCA_031400675.1 Cyclobacteriaceae bacterium | reverse complement strand
AGAACTTTTAAAGAAAACATGCGGTGAAAATCCCGAGCAATGGACGTGGGGTAAAATCCACACACTTAAGCACAATCATCCGCTTGGTGCGATAAAATTGCTCGATCGATTTTTTAGTGTTGGTCCTTTTGCAGTCGATGGGGGAGCAGAAGTACTCAATAACATGGATTTCGACCTAGATACAACTGGCTATTTCCATGTAAAAGATGGACCAGCACTTCGCAAGATCACCGATTTTTCGAATCTTGAAAGCGGAGAAACGATTTCACCGACTGGTCAATCTGGAAATGTTATGAGCCCATATTATCAGGATGAAGCAGAAATGTTTGCTACCGGAAAATTTAGGAAGATGTTGATGAACAGGAAAGAGATTGAGAGTGTGAGTAAGAATAAGTTGACGCTGAAACCCTAATCAGTTAAAAGTTATCAGTTAATAGTTAACTGATAACCGATAACTTTTAACTAAACACGATTTTTAGTATCAATGACAATCGTGACTGGACCATCATTGAGTAAACTTACTTTCATATCAGCACCAAACTCTCCCGTTTGAATGCCTTTCCCTAAATTCAACTCCAGCGTTTTTACAAACTTTTCATAAAGCGGGATCGCTATCTCAGGTTTTGACGCTTTTATGTAGGAAGGCCTGTTGCCCTTCTTGGTGCTGGCGTGGAGGGTAAATTGGCTCACGGCAATAATATCACCACCCTCGTCTTTAACACTCATGTTCATCACGCCCTCCGAATCATTGAAAATTCTCAGGTTCACAATTTTATTGGCCAGCCAGTCAATATCTTCCTGTGCATCAGCGTCTTCAATTCCCACCAAAACCAATAGGCCTTTGTTCATCGAGGATTTTACTTTTCCCTCAATGGTGACAGAAGCTGACGAAACGCGTTGTATAACGGCAATCATATGGAATCCAATATTCGTCATTCAGAACCCTTTATTCAAAAAAAATATTTCTGACATCTCATGGCGTGCTGCGAATTAATTTTTCGAAATTCAAACTCCTTATAAACTTCAAACCTCATGAGAAATCTTCCCTGGAAAAAAATTGCCATTGGCGCAGTTAGCATAGCCGTTTTTGCTGTAGCAATATTTTATTTTACTACTGGCAAAGGCGCAAAAACGTCAAGTTTTGTTAACCCTGCCTTTGGTGAATACATCTCTTCCTACACCGCAGGGGTGGTGCCCTCAGGTTCTTATCTGCGCATTGTGCTTGCGCAGGAAGTAGCAGATTCATCTGTTATCGGTCAGGAGAGTTCGGAGAAACTCTTTGATTTCAGTCCATCTGTGAAAGGAAAGACTTTTTGGCTGGACGCCAGAACAATTGAGTTTCGTCCGGAAAAAAGATTGACCCCTGGTCAGGTTTATAAAGTTGATTTCTCACTATCAAAATTGATCCAAGATATTCCAGCAGACCTGAAAACATTTGAGTACACATTTCAGGTAATTCCACTTAACTTCGAAGTTTCAATTGAAAATGTAAGGACCTACGTGAAAACGAATCTGAAACGCCAGAAGATTGAAGGCGTTTTGCACACGTCCGATTTCGCTGAAAATGAATCAATAGAAAAGATGCTGACGGCTCAGCAGGAAGGCAAAGCTTTAAAAGTAACATGGGCACATACCGGAGAAGGAAAACAACACAACTTTATTGTTGAAGAAGTTGAGCGGAGAGAATCGGCCAGCAAAGTGACTTTAACAGCAGATGGAAAAGTGCTTGGCGTAGAGCAGCGCGATGAACGTGAAATTGAAATCCCTGCCCTTGGTGATTTTAAAATCACCAACGTGAAGGTAGAGCAGAGTTCTACCCAAAATATCATCATTCAGTTTTCAGATCCTCTCAATGAAAAACAAAATCTGGCGGGGTTGATCAGTGTGAGTGAAGTGGGAACACTTGATTTTGAAGTACGTGAAAACGAGATTCGGGTGTTTCCTCCTGTGCGACAAACCGGATCGAAAAAACTAACCATTGATGCTGGCATCAAGAATATACTGGACTATCGGTTAAAGGAGGGAGGAACATTTGATGTTGTATTTGAGCAACTGAACCCTGCTGTTCGGTTCACCGGCAAGGGCACTATTCTTCCCAGTTCAGATGGACTCATTCTTCCATTCGAAGCGGTTAACTTGAAAACAGTAGATGTTCAAATCATCAAAATTTTTGAGAGCAATATTCTTCAGTTCTTGCAGGTAAATCAGTTTGATGGAAGTGGTGAGCTTCGAAGGGTTGGCAAGTCTGTTGTGAACAAAGCAATCTCCCTTGATAACTCCGGTGTTACCGACCTTGGAAAATGGAATCGGTTTACACTTGATCTTTCAACCATGATCAATACTGAACCAGGTGCGATCTATCAAGTACGTATTGGTTTTAAACGATCGTACATAACGTACGGATGTGAAGATAGTGAAGAGACTGCATCTTCAAACGATCAGCAGGCTCTTGAAACGGAGGATGCTTGGAACGAACCCGATGGTGAAGATAGCTATTGGGATTCGTACGAAGATTATTATTATGATGAAGGGTATGATTGGGAGCAACGCGATAATCCATGTCACTCTTCATACTATCGGGGCGACCGTACCGTCAAGCGAAATGTTCTGGCTTCAGACTTGGGACTTCTTGCCAAACGTGGAGGTGATGGCAATACGGTTGTTTTTGTTAATGATTTGAAAACTGCGCAACCACTATCGGGCGTTACGGTTGAACTTTACAATTTCCAACAGCAAGTAATTGGCACGGCTTCAACCGATGCTGATGGAAAAGCACTCATACCAATTAAGAAGGAAACTCCATTTGTGTTGATTGCGAAGAATGGCGCACAGCGTGGCTACCTACGCATGTTTGATGGAGAGTCGCTATCCATCAGCAGTTTTGATGTAGGCGGAGAACAAGTCAGCAGAGGACTGAAAGGATTTTTGTATGGCGAGCGCGGTGTTTGGCGTCCGGGTGATTCTCTCTTCATGACGTTTATGCTGGAAGATAAAATGAAATTGCTTCCTCCAACACACCCAGTCGTGTTTGAACTTCAAAACCCGCAAGGACAAGTAACCAATCGCTTGGTGCGTTCGGGTGGAGAAAATGGTTTTTACAAATTTGCTACAGCCACCGCCTTCGATGCACCTACCGGAAACTGGACGGGACGCGTGAAGGTGGGAGGAACAGAATTTTCACAGCCTGTGAAAATAGAAATGGTGAAACCCAATCGCCTCAAAATTAATCTTGATTTTGGAGTTGAGAAAATTACAGCAGGAAATAATAATGTTTCTGGCACGCTTCAGGTAAACTGGTTGCATGGAGCACCGGGGCGCGGTTTGAAAGCAGAGTTTGAAGTGCTGCTCACAAAAGCAGAAACGAAATTCCAAAAATATCCAGACTATACATTCGAGGACCCTTCGCGTGAATTTTATAGCGAAGCACAACCTGTCTTTGAAGGCTTTGTAAATGAAGAAGGTCGCGCTACGGTAAACGCAACCATCGAGGCTCCTTCTAACGCGGCTGGTATGCTCAATGCAGTATTCCGAGGCAAAGCGTATGAAGAAAGTGGTAATTTTTCAATTGACCGGTTCAGTCTTCCGTATTTTCCGTTTGAATCATTCACGGGAATCAAACTTCCTGCCGGAGATGCAGCTCGTGGAATGTTACTGACAGATACAACACATCGCGTGGATGTTGTCACGGTTGATGCCGATGGTCAGCCAGTTTCCAGAGATCGCGTAGAAATGTCGATCTACAAATTGCAGTGGCGCTGGTGGTGGGATAATTCCGAAGAAAATACGGTGTACCTCTCTAATTCGTATGCACAATTGTTGAGCAATGGAACCATCGCGACCTCGAAAGGAAAAGGCGCCTGGAATTTTAAGATCAAATATCCGGAATGGGGCCGTTACCTGGTGAAAGCTTATGACCCTGTGTCAGGCCACAGCACAGCAAAAATTGTTTATATCGATTGGCCAGGATGGGCTGGCCGTTCACGCGGAGGTAATGAGGGAGCAACCATGCTTTCTTTCTCATCCAACAAACCGGCTTACAACATCGGGGAAAAAGCTACAGTCACCATTCCTGGAAGTGGACAAGGTAGAGCATTGGTGAGTATTGAAAATGGAAGCCGTGTAATTGCCAGTTACTGGGTAGAAACACAAAAAGGTGATACACCCTTCAATTTCGATATCACCAAGGAAATGACTCCGAATATTTTTGTTCATATCACGTCACTGCAGCCGCATTCGCAAACAGTAAATGATCTTCCAATACGCCTTTATGGTGTTATCCCCATTCAGGTCGAAGATCCGGGAACGCATCTTGAGCCTGTACTTGAAATGCCTGACGTACTTGAACCCGGTCAGGAAGTCGTGATTAAAGTTTCTGAGAAATCGAAACGTAAGATGACGTATACCATTGCGATGGTGGATGAAGGACTACTTGACCTCACACGATTCAAAACTCCAGATCCATGGAAGCGTTTTTATGCACGCGAAGCATTGGGGGTAAAGACCTGGGATTTGTATGACAACGTGATGGGTGCGTTCGGCTCCCGATTGGAGCGATTGCTTGCCATCGGTGGAGATGAGGCACTCAAAGGCAAGGAAGATGATGCAAAGGCAAATCGATTCAAGCCGGTAGTTAAATATCTTGGTCCGTTTACACTGGATGGTGGCAGCGATGAACATCGATTCAAAATGCCCCAATATATCGGCTCCGTTAAAACGATGTTGGTTGCCGGTTATGAAGGTGCTTATGGATCAACAGAGAAAGCAATACCTGTTCGCAAACCTTTGATGGTGCTCGCTACTTTACCGCGTGTGCTCGGTCCGGAAGAAAAACTAAAACTTCCGATTACACTTTTCACGATGGAAAAAAATATTAAAAACGTGAAAATAGAAGTGAAGGCTTCGGGTCCGCTTCAAGTGGCGGAGCCTATACAAAACGTAACCATGTCGGGAAGTGACATGACCATCGAGTTCGATTTGAATGTGAAGAGTTTATTGGGTGTCGGGAAAATTGAGGTCACTGCCACTTCAGGAAGTTACAAAGCAACCGATGTGATTGAGATCGATATCCGGAATCCAAATCCGCCTGTAACCAGTGTTCAGGAAGGATTGTTAGAAGCGGGCAAAGCATGGAATATAAGCGTGTCACCTGTGGGAATGGTCGGAAGCAATTCGGCCATACTGGAAATTTCCTCCCTTCCTCCAATCAATCTTGGCCAGCGAATGAAATATCTGTTACAGTATCCGTACGGATGTATCGAACAAACTACTTCATCTGTTTTCCCTCAACTTTATCTTGATCAGGTTAAAATGCTTACCGAGGGAGAGAAGTCCGCTATTCAGGTTAATGTACGTGCGGGTATTGAACGACTCAAGTCATTCCAACAGCGCGATGGAGGATTTTCATATTGGCCGGGAGCAGAAAATGCCGACAGCTGGGCAACCACGTATGCGGGTCACTTCCTGATAGAGGCGGAGGCAAAAGGATATCTCGTACCGAGTGAGATGATTAAACGCTGGAAAAAATATCAACGCAACAAAGCGCAAGACTGGAGAAAAAATCAGGAGTACTACAGCAGCGAGTTGATTCAGGCATATAGACTGTATACGTTGGCACTTGCTGGCGATGCAGAATTAAGCGCCATGAATAAACTTCGTGAGCAAGGTAATTTACCTTCAACGGCTGCATGGATGCTGGCAGCAGCATATGCAAAAGCAGGACAAGAGGAAGCAGCGAAAAAAATTATGACCAATCTTCCTGTTGCTGTAAAACCGTATCAGGAAATGGCATACTCGTATGGTTCTGAACTTCGCGACAAAGCCATTATTCTGGAAACACTCATCTTACTGAATGAACGCACGAAAGGATTTGAGCTGTTAAAAGATATTTCTGCTTCCCTCAGTAGCTCATCATACTGGATGAGCACGCAAACGGTAGCCTGGTGTTTGAAATCGGTCGGAAGTTTTGCGAGCTCTGAAAAACGAGGCGAGCTTAAATTCAGCTACACGTACAATGGTAAAGAAGTAGAGGCGAGTACCGAACTTCCTATTGCGCAGGTTACCATACCGGTGGATGGAGTAAAGTCTGCTGCATTAAAAGTAGAAAGCGAAAGTAAGGGTAAGTTGTTTGTCAGGCTTATTGCAGAAGGAACTCCTGCAAGAGGAAACGAACAGGAAGAAGCTAGTAACCTGGGCATTAATGTTTCTTATACCAATACGGATGGTGCAGCAATTGATCCTACACAGTTGGAGCAAGGCACAGAATTCATGGCAGTTGTTTCAGTTTCCAATCCAGGAACTCGTGGTGCGTATAGAAATTTAGCAATCAACCAAATCTTTCCTTCAGGTTGGGAAATTAACAATCTCCGACTTGATGATGCTGAAAGCAGGTTAAGCGGAGATGTTGCTACGTATCAGGACATTCGTGACGACCGGGTTTACACGTATTTCGATCTGGGACCAGGACAGCAAAAGACTTTCCGCGTGTTGCTGACAGCAAGTTATGCGGGCAGTTATTATTTGCCTTCCGTTAGTTGTGAAGCCATGTACGATCACAGTATTTATGCGCGCATAAAAGGTCAACCTGTCGAAGTAGTAAAAGAAGCACCAATAGAATAAATATTGTGAATATGAAAAGATATTTTGTCGCCATAATCCTGCTGTTGGGTTGCGTGGGAACGTATGCTCAATCAGCAGAACACACTGTTTTGAATTTATCTAAGCAGAAATTTGGGTGGATGATTCGTATGAAGTATGATTCACTGGAAGCAGTACTGGATGACCGGCTCATGTTCGTTCATTCAAACGGCTGGGCAGAAACAAAGCAGGAATTCATTCAGGATATTAAATCAGGCAAGTTACTATATGCTAATATTCAAATTTCAGAATCATCTGCTCGCGTGTATCCGGCTACGGCCATTGTTACGGGCAAAGGAAAATTCACTGTCTTGCTTGATGGGAACCCATTAGAGCTTAACCTCTTTTACACGGAAGTTTACATTCTGAAAAACAAGAATTGGCTGCTGGCATCCAGGCATGCGAATCGATTGCCATAAGATGAATTAGGTGAAGAAGTTTGTTATCCGATATAAAAAGTATTTTTTAGGACTAGCAGTAGTTATACTGATCGGATATTATTTCTGTCTGCCATCCACTTTATTTGAAGATCCGTACTCAACTGTTCTAGAAGATTACCAGGGTGAACTTCTTGCTGCTTCCATTGCAGCAGACGGCCAATGGCGCTTTCCGGAAATGGATACGGTTCCCGAAAAATTTGCAAGAGCGCTGGTAGCGTATGAAGACAAACGTTTCTGGAATCATCCTGGTGTGGATGTTCTTTCTATTGGTCGCGCGGTCAAGCAAAATTTTGAGGCACGAAAGATTCTTAGTGGAGGCAGTACGATTGACATGCAGGTTATTCGACTTTCCAGAAAAGGAAAAAGCAGAACTGTTTTTGAGAAAATGATTGAATCTGTTTTAGCCACTCGTTTGGAGCTGAGGCATTCAAAACAAGAAGTCCTGGCATTGTATGCATCCCATGCACCTTTTGGCGGCAATGTGGTAGGCCTTGAAGCTGCGTGCTGGCGATATTTTGGCTGCGAACCAAAAGAACTTTCCTGGGCGCAAGCAGCGATGCTGGCTGTATTACCAAATTCACCTTCTTTGATCCATCCGGGAAAGAACAGAGAAAAACTTCTGGCCAAACGCAACCGGCTTCTCAATAAACTAAAAGCTACAAATGCGATTGATCAATTCACGTTTGATTTAGCAGTAGCAGAACCAATCCCAACACAACCCCATCCTTTGCCGCGCTATGCCCGGCACCTGCTTTCACGGACCACAAAAGATGGAAACGCTGGAAAGAAAGTAAAGTCGACAGTACAGCTTGCCCTGCAACAAAGAATCGAACAGGTGTTAGATGATCACCATCAACGTTTAAAGGGCAACCAGATTTTTAATGCCTGTGCGATTGTTCTTGATATAGAAACAGGAAATGTTCTTGCTTATGTAGGTAATGCCAATACAGATGTTGAACACGAAACAGATGTCGATGTAATTGTTTCTCCGCGCAGTACGGGTAGCATCTTAAAACCATTTCTGTACGCAGCGATGCTGGAAGACGGAAGAATACTTCCTAAAACCTTGCTACCCGACATTCCCACTGTGATCAACGGATTTGCTCCTCAAAATTTTAATAGAGAGTATGATGGTGCGGTTCCAGCTGATAAAGCACTCATTCGTTCACTGAATGTTCCTGCCGTTTACATGCTTCGCGACTTTCGTTATGAACGATTCCACCAACTCCTGAAAAATATTGGAATGAATTCCTTGAATCAACCACCCGATCATTATGGGTTGTCGTTGATACTGGGAGGAGCAGAGGGCACCCTTTGGGACATCACAGGCATGTATGCTTCCATGGCTCGAACACTCAACCATTACGCTGGTTATGTTGCCTGGAAAAATAAATATGATCGAGCGGATTTTCATCAACCAAAGTATGTCCACGCCATTCCTTCTACAGAGAAAAACATGGAGGAAAATTCATGGTATAGTGCAGCTTCTATCTATCAGACTTTTGATGCGTTAAAAGAAGTGTATCGTCCGGGTGAAGAAACAGGCTGGCGCTATTTTTCAAGTTCAAAAAGAATTGCCTGGAAAACCGGAACCAGTTTTGGCTTTCGCGATGGGTGGGCGGTTGGTGTTACTCCTCAATATGCCGTTGGGGTCTGGATAGGAAATGCGGATGGTGAGGGAAGACCTGGTTTGACAGGAACGGAAACGGCAGCTCCTGTTATGTTTGATATTTTTTCGCAATTGGCAGGGAACAGTTGGTTTCAGCAACCTCAACCTGAAATGCAGAAAATAATGGTGTGTTCTAAAAGCGGCCAACGAGCTACAGATGAGTGCGAGAACGAAAGTATAACCTGGATAGGAAAAGCCGGACTAGAATCGGCTCCATGTAGCTATCATAAAAGAATTCACCTTACCCAAGACAAAAAGTTTCGCATTCACAGCGAATGTGAATCGATGGAAAAGATCACACATACCAATTGGTTTGTGCTGCCTCCAATTCAGGAATATTATTTCAGACCTAAAAATATTTCTTATAAATCATTACCTCCTTTCAGGTCTGATTGTGAAAGTACTACCGCTGTTCTGGCAATGGATTTGATTTACCCGAAGCCAAACGCTAAGATTTTTATTCCCCGCGATTTAGATGGCACTCCCGGTAGTTCAGTTTTTGAGCTTGCCCACCGCAACGTTACCGCAAAAGTTTACTGGCATCTGGATGGAGAATTTATCGGAGAAACGCGTAAAAACCATCAAATAGCACTTAATCCTGACGAGGGAAGGCATACTCTAACCATCGTTGATGAGGCCGGTGAGGCTCTGGAACGCCATTTTGAGGTGATATCTAAGCTATAAACCTCTGATATGTAATGTTTTATTACTAATTCCTTAATTCTCTACTATATTAGTTATTAGTTTTGCCCTGTTAATAAACCAATTAGTGCTATGAAGACCCTCAACATTTTCGCATTAGGAGTAATAATCTGTGTTTCAAGTGCATTTTCTCAGGCGACAGCCAGCAATACGGCTAATCCTGTTCTTAACCCGAATTCATTCTATGTGGTGATAGGGGCATTTTCAATTCACAAAAACGCCATCAAGTTTACTTCTTCGTCTGCTCAACAGCAACTCAGTGCAAAATTCGAGTTGAATGCTCAACGAAATCTTTATTACGTGTACGTGCTCAGCACGGAAAACCGGGACAAAGCAATTGAGGAAGCAATCAGACTTAGAAAAGAATCGCCATACAATGATACCTGGGTATATAACGGTTTGCTCGGACAATCTGGAGAGTCTGTGAAAGGTATAGATATTAACCCTGTTACGAAGGAGGGAATTGAAGAAGTTTCGTCTATTGAAGCATCCACTCAGTCAGTTCAAGCAACTCCGGTCGTTGAAGCACCTTTGGTTGAGCAAAATACAACCGAAAGCAATGGAAAGACTGAAAGTACACCTGACATGGGTGAGAATGGTAAGAACTTCTTTTTTAAGATTTTCCGTGAAGACGATAAAACCCAGATAGAAGGTGATGTAGATGTTATCGATGCCGGTGGTTCTAAGAAGATAGGAACGTATGCTGGTAATAAGACAGTAAAAATCTCTCAACCTGCCAGTAAAGAAGGTAATGTGTCGTTGGTGTGTGAAATATTCGGTTACCGCAAAAGCCAGCAGGAAATAAATTATCAAAATCCGCAAGGAGAAGGTATTGTGTTGGATGAGAATTCTACCGTTGTTCCATTTGAGTTAGTTCGGTTACAGAAGGGCGATATAGCCGTGATGTATAACGTATACTTCTTTAAAGATGCGGCCGTTATGCGACCAGAGTCGCGATATGAAGTGACCAGTCTGTTGACTATGCTTCAAGAGAATCCAAAATATAGGATCAAAATTCACGGGCACACCAATGGCGGTGCACACGGTAAGATCATTTCACTGAATGCAGATGCAGACAATTTTTTTGCCCTGAATAACACAAAGGACGGTGTAGGATCGGCCAAGAAACTTTCGGAGGAACGGGCAGAAGTTATTCGTAATTTCTTGGTAAGTAACGGTGTACCTTCTGACAGGATGCAAATAAAAGCGTGGGGCGGTAAACGTGCAATTCACGACAAGCACAGTCCGCAAGCTCAATCAAATGTGAGGGTGGAGATTGAAATCCTTGAGAATTAAAGTAGGAATTCCTTAAAAAAAAGAGCCCCAATTTGGGGCTCTTAATATTTTAATCCATTGGTACATTCACATGCCGTTCGGCATGATAGGAAGAACGAACAAGCGGCCCTGCTTCAACATATTTTAATCCACGTTTCAATCCCTCTTCCCTATACATGGCAAACGTATCCGGATGGATGAATTCGGCCACTTCAAGGTGCATTTTAGTGGGCTGTAAATATTGACCAAGGGTTAATATTATCAGTCCATTTTCTACCAGATGATCCATCGCTGTAAAAACCTCTTCCTTTGTTTCACCCACACCCAACATGATTCCTGACTTGGTGCGCTTTCCGGTCTCACGAATTCTTTTGATCTGCTCCAGACTTCTTTCATATTTAGCCTGTGGTCGCACCATTCGATACAGTCTTCCTACAGTCTCCATGTTGTGTGATACTACTTCCTGATCGCCATCAATCATTCTGTAAAGAGCCTCCCAGTTTCCTTTTGTATCGGGTATTAATGTTTCAATAGTTGTTTCCGGACTTATTGCTTTTGTCTGTACAACAGTTTGATACCAAATCTCTGCACCCCGGTCTTTCAATTCGTCACGGTTCACAGAGGTAATCACAGCATGTTTTACGCCCATCAGTTTAATTGCTTCCGCCACGCGCTGAGGTTCATCTACATCATATTCTGTAGGGCGGCCTGTTGCCACCGCACAAAACGTACAACTGCGTGTACAAATATTCCCCAGGATCATGAAGGTAGCTGTTCCCGCCCCCCAACACTCACCCATGTTCGGACAATTGCCACTTTCGCAAATGGTATGAAGTTTATGATCATCAACCAACTTGCGAACTTTAGCGTACTCCGGACCAATGGGCAATTTTACACGCAGCCAATCGGGTTTGCGTTTGCGGGTTTCTTCTTTTGATATGACGGGGAGTTCAATCAACTTGATTCTTGATTCTTGATTCTGGGTCTGAGTTACTAGAATCCAGCATCCAGAATCTAAACATTTTAATTACCAATAAGTTCCTTATACTGATCAGCGGTCAATAAATCAGTGCCCTGATCGCTTACTTCAATTTTAATCATCCAGCCATCACCATAGGGATCTTCATTAACTTTTTCGGGGCTAGCATCCAATACAGCGTTTACCTCCAATACCTTTCCGCTTATAGGCATGTATAGATCAGATACCGTTTTAACGGCCTCCACTGTACCAAAAATCTCACCGTGTGCAACGGTTTGACCTACTGTGCTTATATCCACATAAACAATGTCGCCCAGTTCGCCTTGCGCAAAATCAGTTATTCCAACGATGGCGGTAGTACCTTCAAGCTTAACCCATTCGTGATCTTTGGTGTATTTTAATCCGGCAGGAATGTTCATGTTGACTTTAGTTTAGGGGTCAAAAATAACCACAAAAGTCAATTGTTAATTGTCAATTGTAAATTATTACTGGGCGAGGCTAAACCGGACCTGCAGGCCAAAACGGGTGGTTGCCCTGCGGAACGAATTGGAAACAGCTGGATTGTTAATGGTCCGCTCATAGTACATTTGAATACTCAGCTTTTGATTGACGATGTAGCTGATGTTTGGCCGAAATTGATAGTTAACATTGCCACTGGTAATAATGTTTTGATCTTCAATTTTTCGTTGAATGGTTTTACTGTCAGTAACCGTAAAGTTTACCCGGAAGGTCACATCATTTTTAAGTACAATCGTACGCCCTTTTGATTTGATGGGTAGCCTGAAATTGTTCTTCGTATAACCTAACTCTAGCGACACATCTTTATTACTGACTTCTGTTACTTGCGCGTTCGAAATGTTTAATGCCAGGTCACGTTTCGTTTTGTAGTCGGCTCGTATTGTCAGTCGGTTTTTGGTGCGCACGTTAATACCAACGAGCGGGGCAAATTGTTCGGTAATCAGCACCTGGCTAATCACATAAATGGGAACGATTTTTCCATCAATTACACTACCATAAATTCCATTGTTGTAATTTTCAATCGGAACATCAATGCCTACTTCACCCGCGTTTTCATATTGGAGGGAATTGGAATAATTGAGTACCGAGTAGGTAGAAGAATAAGCATGCGAAATGGTAATGGCCTGAAAAGCTTCTTTTAACGCTGCAATTTTAGTTAGTCCTGTATAGTCAATACGCCAATTGGGCAGTGGAGTTTTTGGAAAAGGACTGAGGTTTATCGAGCTGGCACTTTTGCCAGAATAGGCCGCGATAAATGCCGCGATGGTTACATCCTGACTTGCGGTATCATATTCCAATCCTGTGATTGCCTGAAAACGTTCGCGAATACTAATCAAGTTTTCCTCAAACTGGTGGAACACATCTGATGACACTTCATCGTTGCTGCCGTTGAAGGTTGTACCAATGGTGATGGTGGAAATTTTATAACTTCCGATGCGACTTGGATTAAGTGACGCAAAACCTGTTAGAGAATCAGCACCAGAATTTGTTGGATCAAATCTGAAAATTTCCTGGTACGAATCCATTACATCTTTTTTTACATCCAGTTGAATCTTTAAATCAGTTGAAGGATCAACATTGGCACGTGCCGTAAATGCCCGGGTGCGTGCTTGCGTAAATGGATTTGTGAGTGCGGGCTCTTTTGTAAGCCACCCGTTTTCAGCAGCTTTAAAACGGATATCGCCATTCTGGCTTCCTAAAATAAATTTCCAGCCGGGCGCTTCGAATTCACGATCCATTCCAAACAAGTAGGGCGATGGAGAGAAACCCGGAAGAATAATGCCTTCGGTAACGGTATACGATCCATTAATAGAGCGCAATGACATGAGCAACCGCAAGAATCCCTTTATAACAGGGGAGGGAGCGCGTATTGTATCTGCTACTTGTTTGTTTGCCTGTGCCTTTCCGGTAGCAGGTTTGGGTGGCGTGTTGATGTCTTTTAAAAACCTGACCTTATTGTAAAGTTTCACCATGTCTAATCTGCCCGTGAGTGTTTGGTCGCGGCTGTTTTGAATAGTATTTTTAAAATCAAGACTTAATGTATCCTTGGGATTGTAGAGTGATCCGGCCCTCCAGCTATAGTTTACCTGGTACCGATATTCTGCACCCAACCAATCTGTAAGGGGTAATTTCTCAAGGGGCACAACATAGTTGGCCGTTATGCCCTGATCGAAATTCTTCATCCGGCCAAAGTTTTTCAGGTTCTTTTTAATGGCTTCATTTACGACTTTCCCTTCTCCTTCCGGTTCGTCCACAATGGCATTGGC
>JANNQJ010000252.1:0-7927 GCA_031400675.1 Cyclobacteriaceae bacterium | reverse complement strand
GATCTTCACTCTCCTTACTAATATTGCTATCAATTACAATATTATCACCAAATCTAATCCTTAGTAAGAATAAATACGATTCAATAAAACCCAATTCCTCCTTTAGTTGAACGATCTTCTTTTCTTGATTATAGAGTAAGTACCGGTAAACATTGGAAAGTTGCGCTATAAATTTGGCAGATGTGTCAGCATCTTTATACACCAAGGAAGACAATACATTAAAACAATTAAAAAGAAAATGTGGGTTGATTTGATTTCGAAGTGCTTCAAACTGCGCTTCGATTGTGATTTTTTTCAGTTGTTCCGCCTCGAGTTGAGATTTTTTCAGGCGGTTCATAAAATAGACAATTGCATTTAAACAATTCAAAAACAAGTTGATTCTAAAACCAAAAGCCAATAAAAGTTTAAGAGGTGTGAAATTTATAGCCAATGGCATTTTCAAAATAAAAGTAACCAGGAAAAGTGATATGGATGAAACCACCACAACATTAAGCATACTCAGAAAAAAGAGTACTATTAATGGATGTATCTTATTTGGTGTAATTTTTTCAATGTTCCTTTCAACCAATCTATTCAGTTCCCAAACACCCAATACAACAGTGGTCAATACCCCAAAAAGATAAATAGCTGAAATTTTGAAATCGAAAAAAGAATTGCCTACCGTAAAGAGAATATTCAAATACGAATACACGGATAAGAGAAAGATGAAAATAAAACGGTAGCGGTTAGAAAACACGGGTTGCTATTTAATAATTGAATCTACTAAAACTATTGAAATAAGAAATCCCACGTTTAAGTGGGACTTCTTAATTTACCAATTTAAGTTCAATACCTAATAAAGTAATACATTATCGATTACGTGAACGACTCCGTTAGTAGCGGATATGTTCGGTATAATCACAGTTGATGGTTCTGATGCAGATCCATCAATAGTAACAGTAGAGCCTAAACCAACTGTCAGTGTATTAGGAGCGGCTGACTTAACAGTAGTTAGCGATTGATTGTTGCTTAGATTGATTGAATAAGCACTTCCCGATACCACATGGTAAACTAAAACCTGCGTTAATGTTGTCAAACTTAGCGGTTCTGAAGCAGCTGTTATATCGTTGATATAAGCCAGAGCCGCAGCTTCTGTGAGACTCGGATCGTTAAAGAAAGCAGGTGAACGCAGTAATGTTAAAAACGCATCATCCGTTGGAGCAAACACAGTAAAAGGTCCAGCACCCTGAAGAGTTGCAACCAAATTCGCTTCAGTCAATGAAGCCACCAGGATATTAAAAGTTTCTGCATTTGCAGGGGATGTTGCTACGTCCACAATATCTCCCACGGGAGGCGTAAGAACGGCATCAATGATGTGTATAACACCATTTGAAGCATCCACATCAGCAGTGGTAACGGTTCCGTTGTTAATTGTAACTGCAGATCCTGCTTTCGTTACAAATGCTATATTGTTTGAACCTCGTGCTGTGGTAACTGCGGTTGTTCCGGTTTCAATATCGGATGCTTTAATTTCACTGCCGGCAATTACGTGAAAAGTTAATAAATCGGCTGCCGCAGTTGGAGTTAAACCATTTACTGCTGCAATGGCTGCTGCTTCATTTGCAACATCTAAGTACGCAACGAAAGCCGCATCTGTTGGAGCAAAAACTGTAATCTCAGTCGTTCCACCTAAGACATCCGTTACATCTGATCCAGCCTTAAGAGCGGCTGCTTCTAGCACATCAAAATCAGGATTAGAAACTGCAATTTCTAATACAGTTTGTTGAGCAGGTGTTGAATCATCATCATCGCAGCTTACAACGGTAAAGACTGTTGCAATCATTAGTGATACTGACATAATTTTTGTCAGAATCACCTTAAACTTGTTTTTAGATTTTGTAATCATAGTTTTAAATGTGAAGGTTTAATTTTTTTTGTTTCACAGCAGATTTAACCCAAAAAGCACCAAGTTGATTTTGCGGTATGGAGTGAGTGGTGATATTAAAAGTGTGAACAGCAGGATATCAGGTGTGACTTTCTCCCATTGCTTAGCTAAAGCAAGCAACGAGCGAAACTTTGCCTTTTCGAAGCGCATTATTTAGACTTCCCTAAAAATTATATAGCCTTCAGTGATATCCCATGGCCAATTTACATTCAGGATGTAATTCGCTCTCTATTGAGTATCTAAGTATCATCATGAATCGAATATTTCATAACTTTCTTCAAATAATCAAACCATGAATGTATTGAGAACGATTCCATTTATCCTGTGTGTAGTTGTTGCATGCGCTCCCTCTAAAGAGAAATCTTTTGGAACCATTGAACGGCTTAATCCAGCCCTTGATTCCATTATTTCAGCAAATGCAAAAGTTGAAATACTGGCTGATGGTTTTGAATGGAGCGAGGGGCCAATATGGATTGCCGACCGGAATATGCTCCTCTTTTCGGATGTTCCAAAAAATAGAATTTACAAATGGACAGAGGCGAACGGTGCGGAGGTTTACTTAACACTTGCCGGATATACAGGCGATACTACCGTACAAGCGGAAGGTTCTAATGGTCTTTTATTGGATGATGAAGGGAACTTAGTCATTTGCCAACATGGTGATCGCAGGCTTGCGGTGATGAATGCACCGCTTGATGCACCAAAACCTGATTTCACATCCATTGCCGATCGTTACAAGGGGAAGCGATTTAACAGTCCGAATGATGCCGTTCTTTACAACTCCAATTTTTATTTCACCGATCCACCATACGGACTTTCGAAACAAATGGAAGATTCTACAAAAGAGATTCCTTTTCAGGGAGTATATATTGCCAAAGCTAATGGCGGAATATCACTACTGGTTGATTCTTTAACACGCCCAAACGGACTAGCGTTTTCACCAGACAAAAAAACGTTAATCGTAGCTAACTCTGATCCAGATAAAGCAATCTGGTATGCATTTGATTTAACTGAGAAAGATTCCATTACAGCCGCTCGCATTTTAGTTGATGCTACCGAAAATGCTAAAACAGAAAAGGGATTACCGGATGGATTAAAGATTGATCGGAAAGGTAATATTTTCGCTACAGGTCCCGGAGGGGTTTGGATTTTTAACTCGAACGGAAAAGTCTTAGGCAAGATTAAGGTTCCGGAGGCAACCTCAAATTGTGCACTGGCCGATAATGACAAGACCCTTTACGTTACGGCCGATATGTATATACTTCGAATTAAACTAAGATGATTACTTTGTGGCTTCGTGCCTTTGCGGTGAGAAGGTTACACCGCAAAGACACGGACGCGCAAAGAAAAAAATTTATAGATGAAACTCATTATCGACATACTTGGCTGGATTGGATCGGTTGCCGTGATTGCTGCCTATGGATTAAACAGTTATCAAAAGATTAAATCAGATTCCTATTTATTCTTGATCCTGAATCTAATCGGAGGTATTTTCCTCATCATCTACTCCTATTACTATACTGCCTTTGCCAACACATTTATTAATGTAGTTTGGGTAATCATTGCCATTCCTGCCCTAATCAAACTACTGGGTAAATCAAAAACGATTTAAAGTGGTTGGAGCAAAGCAAAATATCCGTGTCCAAACGTGGGTAGCTACCTTGTCTGTAGCACTTCTTTTCACCAAACTCACTGCTTATTTTCTTACCGACTCAGTAGCCATCCTCACGGATGCCCTGGAAAGTATTGTCAATGTGGTAGCTGGTTTTTTTGGATTGTTCAGTTTATACATCGCGGCAAAACCACGCGATGCTGACCATCCTTATGGACATGGGAAAATTGAATTCGTTTCCTCGGCCGTGGAGGGCAGCATGATCTTTATTGCAGGAATTCTCATCGTATACGAAGCCATTATCAACCTTATAAACCCGGCCCAGCTTCATCAACTTGATCTTGGAATATTACTGATCGGGATCACGGCTGCTATCAATTTTATTGTCGGTTCTGTTTGTGTTCGTATTGCTACGAAAAATAATTCATTAGCTCTTCTTTCGAGCGGCAAGCATTTAATTTCCGATACGTATTCTACAGGAGGCATTTTACTTGGATTAGTTCTCATCCACTTTACTAATATTATTTGGTTGGATAGTGCAGTGGCTATCCTGTTTAGTTTTATTATTTTATACACGGGCTATAAAATCATCCGAACTTCGCTGGCTGGTATTATGGATGAAACCGATAAAGCCTTGTTGGTGAAGCTGGTGAAATTATTGAATGATAACAGAAGGGAGAACTGGGTTGATCTTCACAATTTGCGCATCATCAAGTATGGCAGCACCCTTCATTTAGATTGCCACCTCACTGTTCCATGGTATCTTAACGTGAATGAGGCCCATCAGGAAATTGATGCCCTGGCCGAACTGGTGAGAAGAAATTTTGGTGAATCACTTGAACTCTTCGTTCATTCCGATGGTTGCCTCGACTTCTCTTGTAAAATCTGTGACAAGAAAAGTTGTACCGTCCGCAAACATCTTTTCGAAAAGAGAGTTGAATGGACAGTAGAGAATATTTCTACCAATAAAAAACATGAAGTAGCCACGGAGAGTTGATTCTTAATACTTAAAATAGAACTCACCTGTAATATTGGAACTATCCCACGTATTTTGACGCTCACCGGATTGCCGCAGAACGTTTAGTCTTACTTCCTTGAACACCTTTTCAATGGTTAGCCCTGGTTTCCGCATGGCCTTCAATAACTCTTGGGTGTATATTCCATTTCGGTTTGCACCATCAAGCGCCACGGAGCCCGGAGCAGCAGCATAGGCAATAAAAGAGCCCCTTCCCTTTTCCATCTCGGCCAATCCTTGTTCTCCCACGGCACGGATAACGGAAGGGAATGGATTATTACGGCATGCATCCAATACAACAATATTCAGTCGGGAGTTTGAGCGTTCCATATTCGCCAATACCATTCGTTGCACCGGAAAACAAGTGCGCCAGATATCGTCTTCATATTCAATGACCGCATCTACCGGAACAAGATAATTTTCGTCTTCCTGACGAAGCCCATGGCCGGCAAAATAAAACAGGCCAACCGTTTTGTCCTTTTCGCCCGCATCAAGTTTTTCTTTAAATTTTAATAAGGCTGAACGGATTTGTCCATAAGTGGCATTGGTTAGGAGTTGAACTTCAAAATTTGAAGCTTTGAGTTCGGCAGCCATGTCGGTGGCATCGTTTACCGGATTTTTCAACTCGCCTATTTTGCTTGGATAAAGTGAATTACCAATCACCAGCGCATATCGCTTTTCATCCTTATAAAGATCAGCCAGCGTTTGATTGATTACCTGCGTTTGAAGAACCGGAGTTTCAGTTGGAACAGCCTTCTTTTTCCGTGAGGCCAGTTCACCTTTATCCAGTTTTTCCAATTCAGCTTTTACCGTTGGATTTCCCGGTTGGATCTCATAGGCCTTCAGAAAATCATCATAGGCCAGTACCTCATCTTCAAATTTGAGGTATACCAAGCCACGTTCATACAACAATTTGACGTGGGTTTCCTTATCATTTTGTAGCGCTACAATAGCATTTTCATATGCATCGATGGCATCCGGATAAAACCCAAGTTTCTCATTACTTTTTGCCAGGAACCAGAAAACATTTCCTTTGTTGGTATGGTTGAGAAGAAGCGCTTCCTGAAAATCTCCTATCGAATTCTTATACACTTCCGTTTTGTAATAGGAAAGACCGCGGAGGTAATACACTTCGACATCCAATGATTTATCTCTGATGGATTTGGTTAAATATTCTGAAAAATTGGTAATCGCAACATCATATTTTCCCGCTTTATAACTCTCATACCCTTTCTCGTACAACTTATACTGAGCGCTTACAGCGATTGAAGTAAATCCAATAATCCATAGAGCAAGAGCGACTTTCATTGATACTTTCATAACTTTAAAAACGATATGATGCACCGAGGGAAATATTCAACGTTGTAAATCCCTCTTTTACAAATGGATAATCAGGATGATAATATCCGGTTGCTATGGAGGGATCAAATGCACTTGTATCTATATACATAATGGGGAATGTCATTCGAAATGAAGCCTGGACTAAAAAAGAAAGACCAGACGGGAACGAATATTCACCCCCTACACCCACGTTTAACCCTCCTGAAAATTCTGTTTCTGCTCCCCACCGGGACAAGCCATCTGTTTCTGAATCTAAAAATTCATCAGGAGGACCGGTATATTCCCATGCAGATGTAGGGTAATCAAAATCGTCTCTATTCCATGGTTCTACGGTAGCACTGACCGCTGTTCTGCTGCTGAGTAACACAAAGGGTTTAACCAAACCATAAACATTAAACTTTCGACTATCAGCCATAGGGATAAAATCAATCTTCACATCAAATCCTGCTGAGAAATGTGTGAGGTTACCACCCTTCATATACACGATCTTGATTGGATAGCCATCAGCGAAAATATTATTTCCCGTAGCATCCTCATTTCCAAACGAATCGGATATCGACTCATCATACTTAAATTTTGAGAAGGAAAGTGAAGGCCCTATCGATACTATTCTGTTAAGCCTTAATAGATAACCCGCTTCGAGATTCAGACCCCCGCTGTAATCTCCATTGTTGGTGCCGAATCGGTATGATGGGCCCGCAAAAAAATAAATACTTTTTCCTCTCGTAACCCGCACCTTTTTAGTTAACGTTCCTTCATCCTGCGCAAAAACTGCATGGCTGGTTATGAATAGAAAAAATAGAAAGGGTATGAAGACTTTTCTCATATCAAAGAAATTTGAGAACGTATTATCAAAGATAGGAGTTGCTACATTCCTTTGCTAATCAATTATAGCATCTCTAAAACCTATACGTCATTTCTGAGCGCAGCGAAGAATCCGCAATTCGGAGCACAGAATGGGGGATTCTTCGGTCGTACCTCCTTCAGAATGACGGTTTTTAGAGATTCCCTTAGTTAATGACTGGCACCCGGGATAACACTACCCAATCTCAATCACGACATCATCCGTCAACGGGTGGCCAACACAGGTGAGTACATAACCCTCATCGCGTTCGGATTGTGAGAGTCCCTCCTCTTCATCAAGTTTTACTTTTCCGGAAATTGCTTTTCCTCTGCATGCTGTGCACAAACCGCTTTGGCAGCTATAAGGCAAATCAATTCCCTGATCCAAAGCCGTTTCAAGAATGGCGCGGTTTGGTTCAACCATTATTTTATATTCCTGTCCATCGTAGCGGATGGTTACTTCATGGGCTTTTGATTCTTTTGTGGCGGGTGCAGAATCTTTCTTGGAGTCTTTATCAATCGTGCCCTGAACAAAACTCTCTTTAAATGTCTTTTCTTTTGGAATGTGTTGCTCTGCCAATAATGTCTCCGCATTCTTCATCATTCCCTCCGGTCCGCACATTAAGTACGTAGTCTTTTCAATGCCCCAGCTTGGAATGCGCTCGAAAAGTTTTGTCAGCATGTCATGATTCAGCAAGCCTGAATATCCCTGCCAGTTCATGGGCGCGTTATCCAGAATATGAATTACATGCAAACGACCCTCGTAGGTAGTCTGCATTTTATCAAACTCATTCTTAAAAATAATGCTGTCAATATCACGGTTGCAATAAATGAGTGAGCAGATACTATCCGGCTCTTGTGATAGTGTGCTCTTAATAATAGACATCATCGGTGTAATACCCGATCCGCCCGCAAACATGACGAGATGACGTTTATTCTCTTTCGCAAATTCAGTTGTGAACTGGCCCATGGGCTCCATCACTTTCACCTTGCCACCAACCTTCAGGTTATCCGGAAGCCAGTTCGACATCAATCCATTGTCAACTCGTTTCACCGTAACGGCCAAATCCGGATCAACAAAAGGAGAAGAGCAAAGTGAATACGCCCTGCGGACATCCTTCCCTTTTACAGGAATGATCAATGTTAAAAACTGACCTGATTTGTAACTTATCTTCGTGGTAGGTTGCTCAAA
>JANNQJ010000251.1:0-13894 GCA_031400675.1 Cyclobacteriaceae bacterium | reverse complement strand
TCAAATATTTCATCCAGCAAATCAGCATTGACTGCATACTTCATTTTTTCTTCCTTGATGTTTGCAAAAAATGCGTTTAATGGCGGGGTCTTTTGCGGAACCGGTGGAGCAGCACATGGATCATTTGAAGCCGATCCTTTTACAAATCCATCTTCATTATCAGTTTTTACACCCGGAACACCCGAGGGGAAGCGTCCAATAATTTCAGAATTGTCAATAAGTCGAAGGTAGCCTTCGTTGCTGTTAACATAGGCCGTGGCTGGAAATTCATTAAAAGGCTTATTCTCAAAATATCCATGTGCCAAAAGATTACCTTTATACTTGGTCTCCACACCATTTTTATCACGAATAGTAATGTCGATTCTCCCACTCATGGTTTCCCGTTCACTTACTTCACCAATAAAAACTTCACCTGTACCCATGAGTTGAACAAATCCTGCTTTAGGCTCAGTTTCATTTGGTGCAATTCTGACAAGTTTGGGGTTTTTAGCAATCACCATTCCCTGAACCTTATCCCCAGGTTGCAATGCCTTGACTGTACCCAGGTCCACACCATAAGCTTTCACATCGTCTTGTGTGTATTCGAATTCTCCTTTGGCATTCTTGATTTTAAATTGGGTAATGAGGTATCGAGTCTCTTTGGTAACTTCCCGCCATACGCGAAGCTCACCACTTATGCGATCTCCGTTATTAAGTACCACATAACCTGGTTTGGCTATGCTTTTTTCTATTAATTTATTTGCGAAGCCTCCAGCCAACTCCCACTCAAAGGAACTTTCAGCCGACTCATTAACTGATTTATTAACCGCCAACGGTACATTGGCGTATCTGGAATTATAGGGGTGGTTTGCCGGGCGTGGCTCATTATCAGCCAATAATCTTGGTTGTGACTTTTGATCACTTGCAGGTTTTTTATCATTTGCATACAAGGCTATTTGCTCCGGAGTGAATTGCTGCTTCTTTCCATCTGGAGGCTTAATAGCAATTTCTGTAATGAATCCATACTCTCTTTTAAGGGTAAGTTTGCCGGTTATCTTATTCCCATCCTTCAACTTAACGAATCCAGTACTTTCAGCCCACTCACTACCAGTTTGTTCACCTTTTAGTGAAATCGTAGGGTTTGAAGTGCTCCAACTAAATGGAGCTGCAGATTCATCCACTGACTCATCTTTTGGAGCATTTAAAATGCCAAATGAGGTAACCGTACTTGCCGGATGTTTAGATTCTTTCTTTCCTTGTTCAATGGTAATAACATCCAGGATATTTTCGGTAATGGCTAGTTGAATTTCTCCTTCAAGCTTTGTCCCATCCGGGAGATTCACATATCCCGGTGCTTTTTTTGATTTTCTATAGCCACTAGTTTGGCCCGGAAGTGTCGGCTGCCAAACAAATGATGATGGTGTTTCATTCTGCCGAACCGATGCGTTGTCAGTATTTTCCATAACACCATAGGCCGAAAGTTCCTTTGGTTTTATTGATTTGAAATTCAAGGTCATTCGAAGGTCATCGGCCGTTTGAATTTCAGTAACTACCCCATTAATTCGGTAAAGTTTTACATACCCTTCTTTGCGTTTACCATCTTTAAATATGAGATAAGCCTTTGTGATTTTAGTACTCTCACAGACATAATTAAAACTGAATTGTTCATGATGAAATGTTTTAGAAACATGCGCAGTATAGGCAGTTGTATCCATTGCCATTGGCAGTCCCCATTTACCATCTTTCAGCACAGGTTCACTACCTTGCGATAGCGGTGGAAACATATTTTCCCAAGTAAAACCATCTTCTGTTTCGTTGACGGATTGATCGTCAAGTCCAAAAGCTAACAAGCTTGCCATATTAAATACTTCGCCTCTTACTCTCTCAAACTTCCATTTACCGGTAGTTTCATAGGTTGATGGGAAAATAAATTCTACACCATATAGTTCATTGTAGCATCTGCCGTAAAGACTGATCTTTCCTTTATGCACAGAGCTATCCAGAAGAACAATAAATCCATCCTGTGGAAACGTATAGTAATCAGGTGGCCTGTTCCTGGATCGCTTAATCAATACATCATCAAAATGTTTCTGACGCTGTTCTGTAAATGGATCTTCAAAATAATTTGATTTGGCCGAATAGTTATACTGACCACTCGCCTGAATAGAACATAGCAAAACAATAAATAGAGAGACTATCTTGAAATACTTTATGCAATGCGGGTCAGACATACTGCAAGTGAATCGGTAGTTAACTTCTTTCATTTGTTCCATATGGGATTGTATGCTTTGTAATCGTAAGATTAGATAGCAAAAAAAAGTCAGATTGTAAATGGAGTTTACATTTGAAGAATGGGTTCCTTCTATTAACTCGTATCATTCGGCCATCAAATTTTTACACCAACTAAAAATTTACTGCTTGATTTTCAGTTAGTTACATACTATTTGAGTATAAAAATGCCGTTTTACTAAACACTGTTCATTAAAATTACGTTGTTTTGCAAATACTATGGGAGTAGCCGAAAGAAAAGAACGACACAAAGAGGATTTGAAAAAAGAAATCCTCACAGCCGCGAAGCAGCTTTTTACTGAAAAGGGATTCGAGGCCACCTCTATTCGCGCCATCGCGGAGAAAATTGAGTACTCACCTGCCACGATTTATCTCTATTACAAAGATAAAAATGAGATCGTGCATGCGCTTCACCAGGATGGATTTGCCTTGTTGATACAACACTTCAGCGTTATTAATACAATTGAAAGTCCGTTTGAAAGATTGAAAGCCTTGGGCAAAGCATACATGCAGTTTGCATTTGAGCATCCGGATGTTTACAAACTCATCTTCACCATGAAGGAGCCGATGGAACACGTAACGCAATGTGAAGATGAATGGCATGAGGGTGATCAGGCATTCACCCTTCTGCTCCATACAGTTGAGGCTTGTAAACAGGATGGCTACTTTAAAAGATTCGAATCAATTGGATTATCGTTCGTGATCTGGAGTACGATGCACGGACTTTGTACGCTACGCGAGAGTGGTCACCTGGAGCATATGACAATAGCCTGCAAAGAAGTTAAAGACCTCAATAAGAATGTTGATCAGTTGTTGAGTTATAACTACGAGACCTTTGTATCTGTATTGGAAAAATTGAAAGCATAAAAAAATTTCTTCACTCACTTAACACCGTTCAGTATGAGAACACTATATACTAAAATATTGAAAGTATCTTCTTTCCTTCTGATCATGCACAGCGGAAGTATTGAAGCACAAAATGTTCTGGATGAATACATCGCTATCGGATTAAAAAACAACCTGGTTCTTGAACAGAAAAATATCGATCTTGAGAAAGCACTGCTTTCGTTAAAGATTGCCCGCGGTCGCTTCTTACCAACCGTTGGGCTTCAAGGAAACTATACCACGGGTGATGGTGGTCGAAGTATTTCAATCCCCGTTGGCGATCTGATGAACCCTGTTTATTCAACATTAAATCAGCTTACCCAAACCAATCAATTTCCTCAAATAGAAAACGTTAATCAGAATTTCTTCCCAAGAGATTTTTATGATGCTAAAGTGCGCGCCTCCATGCCGCTTTTCAATACCGATTTAGTTTACAACAAAAAAATACTGCAGCAACAAATCCTCTTACAGGAATTCGAAGTAGACATCTACAAACGTGAACTGATTCGCGATATAAAAACTGCATACTTCAATTATCTAACGGCAGAAGAAGGCATTGGAATTTATCAAAGCGCGCTAACACGGGCGAACGAAGGTAAGCGTGTAAATGAATCCCTTCTGGAAAATGGAAAAGGGCTGCCTGCCTATGTACTGCGTTCAGAAAGTGAAATTGAAAGCATCAAAGCTCGCCTAACTGAGGCCGAACGGTTGTCTGAAAACGCTAAGCTTTATTTAAATTTTTTACTGAACCGCCCATACAGTACCGAAATCAATACGGATTTCGATCCGAATGTTTTTCTCGCTCAAGTTCCGAACATACTAACACAAGACGCTGACACGAAGAAGCGCGAAGAGTTGAAGCAGGTGCAAACATTAAAAGAACTCAATACGGATGTGTTAAAAATGAATCAGTTGTTTTGGTCACCCCGGCTGAGTGGCTTTTTTGACCTGGGGGCACAAGGCGAAAATATGCAATACACCAGCCAATCCAATTATTACCTACTTGGCTTTCAGGTAGAGGTGCCAATCTTCGTGGGCTTCACCAATCGGTATAAAATCGAACAATCAAAACTTGATATAAAGAATACAGAAATCGGTTACAGCGCAACAAATCAACAGTTGGATATGTCTAAAGAAATGGCACGCAACAAACTTATCTCTTCGTATCAAAATTATTTGTCAGCTCAAAAACAACTCGAAGCAGCCCAGAGCTATCAGAAGCTTATTGAAAGAGGCTACAAAGAAGGTGTTAACACGTTTATTGAATCGATTGATGCGCGCAACCAACTTACGAGCGCACAATTTTTAGTTAACATCAATCAATACAATGTACTAATCGCTGAAGCAAGTCTGGAGCGAGAAACTGCAGCGTATGAATTAAAATAATTCTTAAACATCATCACCACACTATGAAACCCTCTATTCTCTTTTTGATTCTTTCAACTGCATGGATTGCACAATCCTGCAACAATGGTGAAGGAAAAACTGAAACGACTGCTTCAAAAACCGTGGGAGAAATTCCGGTGAAAGTGCTGCTCCTTGAAAAACAGGAAATAAAACCCGTTGTAAACACTTCCGGATTATTTACAACCGATGATGAAACAAACCTGGCTTTTAAAGTTGGAGGAATCATCTCCAACGTTTACGTAAAAGAAGGGGATGCCATTCGTACCGGTCAATTGCTTGCTTCTTTAAACCTCACCGAAATTGAAACACAGGTATCGCAGGCAAAGCTTGCCTATGAAAAATCGAAACGTGATTTCGTACGCGTAGAGAATTTATACAAAGATAGTGTGGTTACGTTGGAACAATTTCAAAATGCAAAAACGGGTATGGATGTAGCACAAAACCAATTTGAAGCAGCAAAATTTAATCGCTCCTATTCCGAAATACGAGCTGTAAGCAATGGATATGTTCTCAAAAAGATGGCAAGCGAAGGCCAGGTAATATCACCAGGTACCACTGTGCTGCAAACAAATGGTGCCTCGCAAAACTTATGGAAACTCCGTGTGGGGGTAAGCGACCGGGAATGGTCACTTATTTCAATTGGTGATACAGCAACCGTAACGACAGATGCAATTCCCGGAGTATCCATGAACGCCATCGTCTCACGCAAAGCAGAAGGCACTGATGGAATTAGCGGAGCTTTTAGCATTGAACTTACCCTGGAAAAAACAAAAGCTTCACTAGCCAGTGGCTTGTTTGGAAAAGCTTTCATTCAGGCCAGTCAAACACAAACAGTTTGGAGTATACCATACGAGGCGCTTCTCGATGGCAATGCGCAATCGGGCTATGTATTTATCACAAACGATTCGAAGACTGCGATCAAAACACCCGTTGCAGTAGGCATGATCAACCGCGATCAAATACTTATCAATGGTGGACTAGAGGACGCAAAATTCATCATTGTATCCGGCAGTGCCTATCTGCGCGATAGTTCATCAATTACTGTGATTAAATAAACTGTCAGCCTGACGCTATAAAAATGAAAATCTCAGATTACGCAGTAAAGAATTATCAGTTCACATTGGTGATCTTCCTCATGATTGTTGCACTGGGTGCGACTACCATCATGAATATGTCGCGATCAGAAGACCCCGAACTTCACGCTCCTCAGTTTCCAATCGTAGCCGTCTATCCGGGAACCAGTCCGAAGGATATGGAAGAATTAATTGTAGAACCTCTCGAACGTGAGATCAGTGAACTGGAGGGAATAAAGCGCATTAAAACAAACATCTCGGATGGCGTTGCGGTATTGTTCGTAGAATACAAATACGAAAACGATGTAGATGAGAAGTATTCTGAGTTGGTGCGCGAAGTAAATGCGCTTCGTAATGAATTGCCACAAAACATTGCTAGTCTGGAAGTACGCAGAGTATTGCCCTCGGATGTAAATATTATTCAGATTGCCCTTGTATCCGAAAATGCTTCACGCGATAACCTGAAAAAATATGCTGAAGAATTACAAGACAAACTTGAGCAAGTCAAGCAGCTCAAGTCTATAAAAATTCATGGTCTGCCAGATCGTATTGTGCGCATTGATTTAAAGTTAGAGAAGATGGCACAACTTCGAATACCCTTAGAGGCAGTTGTTGGAAATCTGCAAAGCGAAATAGCCAACATCCCCGGTGGGAGCGTTGATGCCGGCACAAAATCCTTCAACATAAAAACCAGCGGTAATTACACCAATGAGGAAGAAATTAAAAACACCATCATATTTTCTTCGAATAACAAAAATGTATTACTCCGAGATGTGGCAGAAGTATACTACACCTATGAGGAAGAGACTCACATCACGCGATTAAACGGTTACCGAAGTGTATTCATCACCGCTGCTCAAAAGCCAGGTGAAAATATATCGAAGACACAAAAAGTATATCAACCCGTCATCGAAGCATTCAAAGCAAAGCTTCCGGCTAATATAGATCTCGTTCATCATTTCGATCAGGCCGATAACGTAAACAAACGATTAAGCGGATTGGGTATCGATTTCTTGATCGCGATTTTATTGGTAGGCATAACACTTCTGCCCCTTGGTGGCCGCGCTGCGCTTATTGTCATGATCTCTATTCCATTATCACTTTCTATTGGTATTGTGCTATTAAATGTTTTTGGATACAACCTCAATCAATTAAGCATTGTAGGACTGGTGGTTGCACTTGGCTTGCTCGTGGATGACAGCATTGTAGTAGTCGAAAACATTGAACGCTGGATGAGCAACGGCTATTCGCGATTGGAAGCCACACTAAAAGCCACGCAGCAAATTGGCCTGGCTGTAATTGGTTGCACGGCAACATTGATCATTGCATTTCTTCCTCTTGTATTTCTACCAGAAGCCGCAGGCGAATTCATTAGAAGCATGCCCATGGGGGTAATTCTTTGCGTGTTAGCTTCGATGTTTGTGTCTCTAACGATCATTCCGTTTTTATCAAGCCGGATCTTGAAAGAAAATCACGGACATCCGGATGGAAACATTTTTATGCGTGCATTGAAAAAAGTAATTCATGGAAGTTATTCGGTATTGCTCGATAAAGCGCTGGCTAAACCCTGGTGGACGATTGGAGTTGCCGCTATTATCTTTTTCGGATCTCTACAATTGTTTCCGGTTATTGGATTCAGTTTATTTCCTGCATCTGAGAAACCCCAATTCCTAATTGAAATTACAACTCCGCTACAATCCAATCTTGCATATACCGATAACATTACAAAACAGGTTGAGAAAGAGTTGAGTAAACATTCGCAGATAGAATATTTTGCCACGAATGTTGGAAAGGGTAATCCTCGAATTTACTATAATATAATTCCAGAAAATGAACGCACCGATTTCACACAGATTTTTGTACAGCTGCATGAAGAGACTTCGGCTGTAGATAAACTTGCCTTGATTGAAGAATTACGTTCCAAGTGGACTCCCTACCCCGGGGCTAAAGTAGAAGTGAAAAACTTTGAACAAGGCCCTCCGATCAACGCACCTGTTGAAATACGATTGTTCGGTGAAAATCTTGATACGCTTCGCACCCTTGCCAACCATGTTGAGAAAATGTTAGAGCAAACAAAAGGAACCATTTACATCCAGAATCCAGTAATGCACCTCAAATCGGATATACGGGTAGACATTAATAAAGAGAAGGCTCAAATGCTCGGGGTTCCCACCGTGACCATTGATCGCACCGTTCGGTTGGCGGTTGCCGGATTAAACGTTGGCAAATTCTCCGATGTGAATGGCGATGATGTAGAAATACTTCTGACAAAAGGCAATCAGGGTAAAGCTACGATGGAGTCGCTCGAAAATCTGTTTGTGAACACACAACAAGGTCGTGCCATTCCGCTGAAACAAGTTGCGGATTTAAAACTCGAATCATCACCACTGAATATTAATCACTACGATAAAATCAGAATGATATCGGTAACAGCCTTTGTGGAGAAGGGATTTTTAACAGACAATGTGATCAACGATGTAATTGGAAAAATGGACAACGTAAAGCTACCCTTAGGCTATAGCTTCGGAATGGGCGGTGAATTGGAAAGCAGACAGGAATCGTTTGGCGGATTTGAAAGTGTAATCATCGTAACCATCTTTCTTTTCATTGCTGTGCTGATTTTAGAGTTCAGAACATTTAAAAGTACATTGATTGTTTTATCTGTCATCCCGTTGGGAGTAGTTGGAGCCGTATTAGCACTGCTGATTACAGGTAACTCCTTGTCGTTTATTGCCATTGTCGGACTAATTGCATTAGCCGGAATAGAAGTTAAAAACACAATATTACTTGTGGACTTTACTAATCAACTGAGGGAGCAAGGCAAACCGTTAGAAGAAGCAATTCGAGAAGCGGGTGAAGTGCGTTTCCTTCCAATCATCTTAACATCGATGACTGCGATTGGTGGCCTTATGCCGATTGCGATTTCAACGAACCCGTTGATTTCTCCGCTGGCTATTGTACTGATTGGTGGGTTGATCAGCTCCACGTTATTGTCGCGAGTAGTTACACCGGTAGTCTATAAACTCATACCTCCGCGGGTAGAAGTGAAGAGTTTATAAAACATCTACAATCGTCTCAAGACCAATACCCCGTGAGGCTTTTATTAGGATGGTAGCATTTGAAAGAGGATTATGCTGAAGCTCTTTCAGCAAGTCCTCTTTCTTTTCATAATAATGTGCCGATGGAATTTCTGTCATCGCAGCCTTCATCAGTTTACCGCATAAGTACACGGCATTAAATTTTTTATCAGCTAAAAGTTTTCCGATTGCCTTGTGCTCAACTTCAGCCTCTTCTTCTAACTCAAACATATCCCCAACGATGACCACCTTATTATTCGACTTCATAGTCGACAAGCTTTCAATTGCTGCTGCCATCGAGCTTGGATTGGCATTATAGGCATCCAGAATAATCGTATTGCTCCCCTTCATAACAATCTGAGATCGCATATTGCCAGGAGCATATGCTTCAATAGCAGCATTTGCCTGTTGGGTTTCCACACCAAAATATTTTCCAACACAAAGTGCAACCGCAATATTTTCAAAATTGTAATCACCAATAAGGTGTGTATGAATCTCTTGCCCTGACTCAGGTATAACTTTCAAAAAAGGATCAGTTCCTACCAATTCACAATGATAATAATCGCCAGTAGCCGGATAGAACATTGGATTGGTAAATCGCTTAGCCATATTGGCTAGAATCTGATTCTGAGAATTAATAAACACCTGCCCATTCATTTGAATTAAGTGCTGATACAATTCTGATTTCGCGCGAATAATATTTTTAAAACCTCCAAACATACCGATGTGGGCTTTGCCTATATTCGTAATGAACCCATGCGTTGGATTGGCAATCGAACAGAGCAATGCAATTTCACCAAGATGATTCGCCCCCATTTCAATAATAGCAAGTTCAATAGAATCATCAATCGAGAGAATTGTTAAGGGTACTCCGATGTGATTGTTTAAGTTGCCTTTGGTGGCCAACGTTCTAAATTTCTTACTCAACACAGCATTTAGCAATTCCTTACTGGTCGTTTTTCCGTTTGAGCCGGTTAATCCAACAACCGGAATTTTCAATTGATCACGATGGTGGCGTGCCAGTTTTTGCAATGTGTCAAGAGCATTATCAACTACGATGTAGCGATCATCCATTGCATAAATACTCTCATCAATAACTGCATAGCTTGCTCCTTTTATAAGTGCTTCCCCTGCAAACTCATTCGCATTAAACTTATCACCCTTCAAGGCAAAAAATACCGAACCCAGGGTGATTTGTCGCGTATCGGTCGAAACCTTGCCCGACTCCCTGTATATTTGATGTAAATTCTGAATATCCATCATTATCTTGCTCACCAAGATAACAGCTATGCATTGTCTAGCGTTACTACAGTTAAAAATATTTTGATGCGGATAGGCTTTGTATTTCTCTTTTTTCTCACGCAAGCAACCTTTGCCCAATTCAAGTATGTAATTGATCAAAGCATTCCGGTTACACTTCAAGACGATGAATTCCTTTCCATGCCTTGGGCTGGTGGGTTAAACGCTGCGCAGTTCAATACGATTGACTTGAATGAGGATGGCAATGAAGACCTGGCCATTTTCGACAGAACCGCTGAGCGGGTTGCTACTTTTATAAATGATAACAACCAATATCGCTACGCACCAGAATATGAAATATTCTTTCCTGCAGAGATTACAAACTGGATGCTCTTGCGTGATTACAATGGAGATGGTAAAAAAGATATTTTCACAGGCGACAACCTCGGTATAAAGGTGTACACGAATGTTACGCCATCAGGTGAGGCTCTTCAGTGGGAACAATTTTTATTTCCGGGCATTGGGTCGAAGAGCCCAGTGTTGCTGACTACTGGCTTTTCTGGTAAAATTAATGTGCAGTTGAATGGCGATGATCTTCCTGCCATCAGCGATGCGGATGGTGATGGTGATTTTGATCTTTTTGTTCCCAAGTATCCAAGTGGATCAACGATTGAATTTCATAAGAACCTCAGTGTCGAAAATGGAGAGCCACTTGACTCACTGGATTTTGCACGCACACCACTAACGCCAACAGCCTGGGGCGGTGTTACAGAATGCGATTGTGGCATTTTTGCTTTTAACGGTGATCCCTGTAATACAGGTGGCAAGGTTAAACACGCAGGGGGCAAAAGCCTTTTTGCTTTTGATGCGGATGATGACGGTGATCAGGATATACTGATTTCAGAATCAACATGTACACAGCTATTTCTACTGCGTAACGATGGAACAAACTTGTCACCGGTTATTAATACTGCGTCTGCTTTTCCTTCCGTATCTCCCGCTTTTATAATTACCTACCCAACCGCTTTTTATGAAGACGTGGATTTTGATGGCGTAAAGGACCTGATTGCAACTCCCAATATTTTTGCCCGTGAATTTTTACAAACCGACTTCAAACAATCGGTGTGGTTCTATAAAAATGCTGGCACTACTTCACTTCCATCTTTTGTTTCACCAAATCCAAACTTTCTGCAGGAAGATATGATTGATGTGGGCGACCATGCGGTTCCTGCTTTTTTTGATGCAGATGGAGACGGTGACCTCGATTTATTCATTGGATACTACACGGATAATTTTTCAGGTTCAATTTGTTACTTCAAAAATTCCGGATCTCAGTCACAGCCAAGCTTTACGCTTGTTACCAATGACTTCTTTGGTATTTCATTTCTAAATCTCATTAACATTAAGCCTTCCTTTGCTGACATGAATGGTGATTCTAAAATTGATTTAGTATTCATCGCGTCAAATCAATTTGGTGGGGAAACTCAACTGTTTTACTTTGCAAACAACAACGGGTCTGGAATTAATCTTTCTCCGGAACTTATCCCTGTCAATTTTTCTGCTCCAGTTGGCTCTACCCCCGAACAACTCAGTTCATCAGATAATGTTTGTGTAGAAGATGTAAACCTTGATGGTAAAAATGACCTATTGGTGGGCAGGCAAGATGGCAGACTGCAGTATTGGCGAAATACTGGAACTGCATCAACCCCTACCTATACTCTCGAAAACGAGGCCTATTTAGGATTGAGTATGAGTGTACTCAGAAGAAGTCCTTCCTTCGCTACGGCCGATTTAAATGCAGACGCTAAGGCAGATCTTATTATGGGCGATCAAACCGGAAAACTGACAATTATTAACAACTATCGCGATGCCACAGATGCCATGGTTGACGGCATATCGAACCTTATTTATAATCCGATTGAAGAAGGTTACGAAGCCCAAAACCTAGGCGGAAGAGTTTGGCCTACGGTTGCTAACATTTTTAAAGCAGACAAGCCTGCGATAGTCGTTGGCAATACATTGGGTGGCTTACACATTTTAAAACACGATGAAAGCATTCCACTACCGAAAAAACCAGTGATCGATGTATACCCCAATCCGGTAGCAAAAGAGACATCTCTTCTGACAATAAAAGTCGATCGGGCGGCCAGCTTGATTATGCTAACTAGTTTGGGTCAGGAGGTTAGCTCTCCTGCTTTTCTTCAGGCTTTTCAAGAATACGACTTTCAAATTCAGGGGCTTTCTAGAGGGATTTACCTGTTGTATTTTACTATTGAAGGCAAAACATACACTCGAAAAATTATACTCTTTTAACCTAAATAGCCCTGTCCTACCCAAGCGCACTACAACTTCAATAAAAGAGTTATTTAAAAAATCAATTTGGATTATTGGGGGTCTTTTCCCGATATTTGCACTCCCTTTTTTGAGGGGTAAACAGTATCGATCATGGCTAGAGTTTGTGAAATTACAGGAAAGAGGCCTCAAGTGGGGAACAATGTTTCTCATGCGAACAATAAAACCAAGCGCAGATTCTATCCGAATCTTCAGAAAAAGCGCTTTTTTATACCTGAGGAAGACCGTTGGGTAACATTAAAAGTATCCACCAAGGCCATTAAAACCATTAACAAGCATGGTATTTCGGCCGTATTAAAAGAAGCGAAGGCAAAAGGGTTTTTTGCTTAATCCATAAATTGTAGAAATCATGGCTAGAAGTAAAAATAGAATTCAGGTGATTTTAGAGTGCACGGAGCATAAAGCTACCGGCTTGCCTGGCATGAGCCGGTATATCACCAAGAAGAACCGCAAAAATACAACTGAGCGCTTAGAGCTTAAGAAGTACAACCCTGTGTTGAAAAAAGTTACCGTTCACAAAGAAATTAAATAACCATGGCAAAGAAAGTTGTTGCATCCTTAAAGAAAACAGACGGGAAAAGCTTCGCGAAAGTGATCCGTGCTGTGAAGTCTGAAAAGACAGGCGCGTATACATTTAGAGAAGAAATTGTTGCAGCTGACCTGGTAAAAGAGGTATTGGCGAAGAAGTAATTGTGTCCTACAGAATAATGAAAGTCCCCGTGTGGGACTTTTTTGTTTCTAGATCAACCCGACCGAGTCAAAGCCAAAATAATTAGAAGTCTCTTGCCAGACTTGTTCCGGCATCCCTTAAGTAGAACACGAAGAAGATCACGGCACAAGACCGCGAAGGTGGAGATGCTTTTGAGTAGTCTTATAAATTTCACTAAGTTGTAGCCTATGACATTTTTAGACGGATTGTTTTCAACTGAGAAAAAGGAATCACTCGATAAAGGATTACAAAAAACCAATGAGAGTTTTCTTGGCAAGCTTGGGAAAGCACTTGTTGGTAAGTCCACGGTAGATGAAGAGGTACTCGACAACCTAGAAGAAATATTGATTTCTTCAGATGTTGGTGTTAGCACCACCTTGAAAATCATTGACCGAATCCAACAACGTGTAGCACGTGACAAATACCTAGGCACATCTGAACTGGATCGTATTCTCAAGGAAGAAATTGCAGGATTGCTTTCTGAAAATCAATCTGAAGACCGTTGGGGTTTTCAATTGCCAGAAACAAAAAAACCATATGTGATCATGGTTGTGGGTGTAAATGGTGTGGGTAAAACAACCACTATTGGTAAGTTGTCAGCTCAATTTAAAAAAGCAGGAAAAAACGTGTTACTAGGGGCGGCCGATACATTTCGGGCTGCAGCGGTAGACCAGTTAAAACTATGGGGCGAGCGTGTTGGAGTGCCCGTAGTAAGCAAGGGCATGGATACGGACCCTTCGGCAGTGGCTTTCGATGCAGTAAAAGAAGGCTTAGATAAAAGTGTGGATGTCATCATCATTGATACCGCTGGTCGGTTGCATACCAAAGTGAATCTGATGAATGAGCTGTCCAAAATCCAGCGCGTCATTCAAAAAGTAATTCCC
>JANNQJ010000250.1:0-6169 GCA_031400675.1 Cyclobacteriaceae bacterium | reverse complement strand
TACCTGGTATGGCGATCCGTACCAGGGCTCGATGAAGATAGATGCTACCTACGACCAATTGGCTTCGTATGCACCAATTCTGAATGACCCCACACTAAGCAATGTTCCCCAAATTAGGAGAAAGTACCCGGCCCAGGTTTTACTGAAATTAGATGGACCGATGCTGTCTCCACAAATAGACTTTGATATTTTAGCCCGCGATCTACCTAAATCAATCCCCGTGGAAGGCAGGCCTCCCGTTAGGCTTGAAGACGAGTTTGAAGCATTCAAAAATAAACTTGATGAACAGGAATTAAAGAGGCAGGTCTTCAGTCTAATCATCTTGCGGAAATTCTCCCCAGCCGATGCGTTTAACACAAGCGGTACGCTGGTGAGTAGCGTGAGTGAGCTCTTCTCAAATCAACTGAGTTATTGGATGAGCCAGGTAGATGACAATCTCGAGATTGATGTAGATTTAGGAAGCATGGATCAGGAAGCTTATAATGCTTTTCAATTGCGTTTGTCCTACACATTTTTAAACGGCAGGCTACGTGTAACAAGAGATGGAACTTTCGGAAATCAGGGTAATACAAACGGAACAACAACACAAAATGATGGAACTAACTATTCCTCCGTAGTCGGTGATTGGACGGTAGATTATTTACTTACACCTGATGGAAAATTTAAAGTTAAAATGTACAGCCGCACGAACGTGAATCCAATAAATACAAGTTTGAACTCTCAAAACGCAATCACTACCGGAGTGAGTTTGCTGTACACACAAAGTTTCAATGAACTAAAAGATTTATTGAAGTCAAGTCGTGAAAAGAACAGACGCAAACCTGAAGATGATCAGGAACTAAATGAAGAGGCCATCAAAGAAAATGAAGGCAACAAGTAAAGTTTTAGTTACCACACTCATTGCGTTACTATTTGCGCAAGATATTTACTGTCAGGCTGACTCCGTTCAACACATAAATAAAAAACGACTTCGCACATTTTCTGTTGCTTCAGGAGCAGTTTACGGCCTTACACTGATTGGCCTAAACGAATTGTGGTATAAAGACTCTGTAAAGCAATCCTTTCATTTCTTTAACGATAACGCAGAATGGAAACAAGTGGATAAAATCGGCCATTTCTATTCAGCCTTCTATCTCAGCTACGGAACTTCATCCGCACTATCATGGTGTGGCGTTCAGCAACGCAAAGCAGACTTATGGGGCTCACTCACAGGCTTTCTAATCTTACTACCGATTGAAGTATTCGATGGTTATTCCGCAGCCTACGGAGCTTCTGCTGGCGACCTGCTGGCAAACGCTGCTGGGTCTGGCTTTTTTCTCGCACAATCAGTCTTGTGGAAAGAGATACGCATACAACCAAAATTTTCATACCATAAAACAGATTACCCTGCTTTGCGACCCGATGTTTTAGGCGATACCTTTGCCAGTGAACTATTGAAAGATTACAATGGGCAAACATACTGGTTATCGTTTGATATGGATAAGTTCATCAAGTTTCCTAAGTGGCTAAATCTTGCTATTGGATATGGGGCAGAAGAAATGGTGTATGCACATGACGGACAGAATACAGCAGAAGGATATCAGGCGTATCGTCAATATTATATAGCGTTGGATTTTGATCTGACGGGAATCAAGACACGGTCAAAAGCACTAAAAACTATTTTTGCAATCGCGAGTATGATCAAGTTGCCAGCTCCAACGATTGAATTCTCTTCAAAAGGAGCGCGTTTATACGCCTTCTATTTTTGATAAAACATATTTTTTATAACTAACTTCAGGACTTCACTTCAGACTTACATGAATTTTTTCAATTTCGTTAAGCAGTATGCCGAGCAGGTTGGTGGCCAATTCACCAATTATGATACAACTAAATCAATTGTTGTAGTGCCTGTAGCGGATGGCCGGTTTCAAACCGTTATTTTGTTACTGGAAAATAGTAGCGCATCAGGCAAACAACATGCCCTTATTACCTCAAAAGTTTGTGAATATATTCCAAGCATTAATTTGAAAGATTTAATGGAACAGAATGCCAGGTTTGACTACAGCAAGTTTATAATTGATGGTGGTCACCTTAAAATAGAAGCATCAGTTCCTACCGAAAGTACTTCACATGATGAAATCAAATTCATGATACAGGAAGTAGCCAACCTGGCTGACGAATATGAAATGAAGCTTACGGGCCGAGACATTCATTAATTAAATCCTCACATTGCTTTCGTTTCATTATTTTTGCACTGTGCAAGCCGCCTTATCGCTTCCCGACTTGTCGGGGGGAGGAAAGTCCGGGCAACATCGGGCATCGTACCGCATGAAAGTGTGGGCCTTCCCGCGCTAACGCGGGATTGACAGAAAGTGCCACAGAAAATAAGTAGCCCCGAACCGATTCTATCGGATTGAGGTGATAGTGAAAAGGTGGGGTAAGAGCCCACCGGCCCAACAGCAATGAAAGGCGCACGGTAAACCTTACGAGTTGAAAGGTCAAATAGACCCCGATAAAACGAACGACCCATTCTTATCCGTTAAACCGGATATCGGGGTGGGTAGACCGATTGATCCCGAGTACTCGGGACCAGATAAATGATAAGGATCCTGACGGTAACGTGAGGATACAGAACCCGGCTTACAGGCTTGCATATTTTAAACTTGTAACCTGTCAGTTTTATTACTGACAGGTTTTTTTAAACTTACGCCATGGCAAAAATTTTAATTGTAGATGACATGGCAGCGATACGCACATCGCTGCGCGAAATTCTGGAAGAAGAGAATCACGAAGTGGCAGAAGCTAAAGATGGTGAAGAGGCACTTCGGAAACTGGGGGAGGAATATTATGACGTTGCGTTTTGTGATGTAAAGATGCCGAAGCTTGACGGAATTGAGGTGCTAGAGAAAGTAAAGAAAGCAGGCATTGCCACACCTTTTATTATTATTTCGGCTCACGGTACAAAAGAAACCGCCCTGGAGTGCATTAAGAGAGGTGCCTACTTTTTCATTCAAAAACCATTTGAGAGCATTGAAACGATTCTCATTCATCTTCGCAATGTATTGGAGCGGAATTCATTAAAAGAAGAAAATAGATCACTTAAAAAGAAAATCAATAAGAGTTTCGACTTGGTGGGTGAATCCTCAACATTAAATCAGGTAAAAGAAATGATTGAAAAAGTATCAACAACGGATGCCCGGGTGTTGATTACGGGGGCCAATGGAAGTGGGAAGGAACTGGTGGCAAGAAATGTTCATGCCAAGAGTAAACGTTCCGAGGCACCTCTTGTGGAAGTAAACTGCGCTGCAATTCCTTCGGAGCTAATTGAAAGTGAATTATTCGGACATGAGAAGGGTTCGTTTACATCTGCCATCAAACAGCGAATCGGAAAATTTGAACAAGCGGAAGGCGGTACTCTTTTTCTGGATGAAATAGGTGATATGAGTTTATCTGCCCAGGCCAAGGTATTGCGTGCATTGCAAGAGAATAAGATAACACGAGTAGGCGGTGAAAAAGAAATTGCTGTAAACGTTCGGATAATCGCAGCTACCAACAAAGACCTTAAGAAAGAAATTGAACAACACCGTTTCCGGGAGGATCTATATCATCGGTTAAGTGTAATTGTCATTAAGGTTCCTTCTCTGGATGATCGAAAAGAAGATATACCCTTACTTGTGAGTAAATTCCTACAAGATATTTCGGAAGAACATGGTTCTAAAAAGAAGAAAATTGCCGGCCATGCTTTAACAGCATTACAACGCCATCAGTGGAGTGGAAATATACGAGAACTTAGGAACGTGGTGGAAAGACTGGTGATTATGTCTGGGGAGGAAATACAAGAACAAGACGTACAGAAATATCTCTAGATTTTTTGAACTGACCCCTTCTTAGGAGCCTCTTTTTTGCCATATGTAGGGCATGTATATTGGCTACATGCTGAAATTAACCCTGCTAGAATCAAAAAAACAATAACCTTTTTCATTTCGGAGTGGCTTTAGTCTATAACAAAAATATAAGTCTTTCAGAACAAAACAAATCTTAACGACATATAATACCATTTGGCTTTCTATTGTGTTATTCGACCATCAGGTTACACCCCCTTATATCCGAGTTATCCAGTCTGCCCATTACTTCAAACGACCCATCCTTTAATGCTTTCCCTGAATCCTCTGTTTCTATAAATCCAATAGATCGGAAATTAGCCAGGTCAATTACATTTAGCCCACCCGATCGATCAATTTGACCCCTTTCAAAGGGATCAGCCGTTTCCCTTACAACAATCTTCATCCAAGGAGGAGGAAAAAATGTATTGCCGCCTCGTGTATACGCCTGTGATAGAAGCTCGGTCATCCCATACTCTGAATAAATACTATTTACATTAAAGTATTTCTTTAACTGTTTGTGCAGTTCCTGTCTGATTATCTCCTTCCTCCTGCCTTTCATACCTCCTGTTTCAAAAACCATACAATCACTCAAATCAGGTTGGTATTTCTCTGCAAATTCGAGCAGGGCAAAGCTTACACCCCACAATATTATTTTTTTATTACCATTTTCTTTGAGGTGCTTAATATCTTCCAAAAGCTTCTCGTACTCGTACAAATAAAACCCTGAGTGCTTAGAATTACTCTTTTTAATAAAAGAATTCATCATCGCTATCAACGATGAATTTTCGCGCTCCAGGTAAGATGGCATTACTGCGAGAATATAATACTCTGAAGGAGAGCCAAAGAATAGTGTGAAACATCGTTCAGCATGTTGCAGATAAGAATCTAAATCTGCAATATGATGGGTACTCTTGGATTTACTGGTCGTACCACTGCTGGTAAAGAAAGTTTCATCATGCCAATCACCCGTTTTGATTGCATGACTTTTAAAGAACGATATTGGTAAAAAAGGTATTTCTTTAACCTGCTTTACAGCCGGTATTTTTGTACCCAGATAACGTAGATAATTTGCATAAACCGGGTTATGTTCTGCCTGGTGTCGGAATAAACTTAGTGCAATATCATCCATATTGCCATCGTTAACCGTGTACAAAAGCGATTCAAAACTTTTAAAGTTATCCAAGCGTTACGTATCTTGTCCGGGTTCAAAAATACAGTATGCAGATCATTAAGGGCTTAGTTTTATGTTGTTTTTTAGGCGTTTTGCTCAGCTCTTGTTTCAACCCTCCTGAGTTCACCACGAGTCCCGAAATTACATACAATAAAATTGAGTTTAAGGAAGTACCCGGTGCGGGCACCAACGACAGCCTGATCCTCTACATTAATTTTAAAGATGGTGATGGTGATTTAGGGCTTGACCCTGACAATCCTTTCTATTCTGAAGAACCCTTCCATCCATCGTATTATTACCTGACCGATCCTGATTGCACGGGTAGTCGTTGTGATACCACTACAACTCAAGTTTCAACATTCGTAGTATATTTCCAGGACATTCCATACATACTCCTCAATTCAGAAGGGATAGCAGGTAAACTTGTAACGGACAGAACCAGGAATGAACCTGGCTATGGTAATCTTCCAATCTACATTACTAATAATTGTGAATACTATTCAGAGGATCAACTATTAGTACCTGCAGCTTCAGCAGACGCTTCATACAATATTTCAGACACGATCATTATTAATAATAATACAGATTCATTCTTTGTGATTCAAGAGCCCTTCTTATACAAACAAAATGTTAACCACTACAATATTGAAGTTAAATTTGAGGTTTTTGAAAATGGAGACTGGGAGCCATTTAACTGGTTAGAGTTTTGCCTTGACTACAACGGAAGGTTCCCGGTGATCAACGGACAAAGTAGTGCATTGGAAGGGACGCTGCGCTATGGTATGGCCAACCCAAGTTACTTAGCATTGTTTAGCGTTAAAACCTTGAGGCTAAAAGTAAAATTAAGAGATCGAGCCCTGAATACAAGTAACGAGGTTACAACACCACAGTTCACGCTAGACGGTATCCGGGTAAATTAGGTCAAAGTCTGCTGAGGTCCCAGTATTGCTTAATCATTTTCAGAAACGATTCCATCTCATGAAGCGGGATCATATTGGGTCCATCACTTAACGCTTTTTCGGGATTCGGGTGAGTCACTCCAATGCCGCCTCTTTGCCCTCGTCGAAGTGGCCGGCGGCGGTGAGGAGTCGGAGCCCGACGAGCCGTGGGCGGCCTCGGTCCCGAGCTACGAGGA
>JANNQJ010000249.1:0-1631 GCA_031400675.1 Cyclobacteriaceae bacterium | reverse complement strand
TTACAATTCGTTTCACACTATCAGGTCTGTTGCCAAGCAACATTTCCAAATGAGACAAATCTATTCCGCTTTTTTGTACGCTTTCCTTTTCCACGGAAATCGAAGAAGTGTTCTTCAATACAACATCAAGGCTAGCTGGGTCTATCGGTTTTTTTATGTATCCGCTGATGGCAAGGTCTTGCATCTTATCAAGTACAACCCGTTCTGGTTCGGCCGAAAGAATAAAAATGGGTATATTTCTATTGATAGATTCCTGCTGACGAATACGGGCAACCATGAAATCTGCATCCTGATCTAGGTGGTAATCGAGAAGCAATAAATCATAGTGATTCCTATTTAATTCCGACATCAGTTCATCATATGATGCCACGGCCTTAACTTTCTGGCATTTCCCATCCAGTAATACTTCCATCACCTGTCGAGAAATAAGATTATCTTCTCCAATTAAAATACTATCGATCATTATTAGAAGGTTATGCTTTTAAAATTTCCATAAAAATACGCGTTGAATATTTTACGGTTTAATTTAAAAGCCTAAACTTAGTTCCGTCCATCAATTATTCTTTGATTTTTAGGCCAGCAAAGCCAAATGCCCGATGAATTGATGTGGACGTACGTCTAAAATAGAAGGGTGCTTAAATTTAATAGGGAAGAGCTGAAAACTCAAATCGAATCACGAAGAATAAGACTAAAAGGAATTTCAACATGCTCTTTAGATCGGCTTAGAATAAGTTCTGCAGCCCTTTGACCCATCTGCTGAAAGTCGGTGGAAATAGTGGTGATGCCTTTCAGAATAATTTTCTTCAATGGAATCTCATTGTATGAAATAACACCCACATCCTTTCCCACTTTTAATTTTGCAGCAAGAATTCGCTCGATTAAAATCACCAGATCTTTCTCCATCAGATTAATGTAGACCTCACCTTTGGCAATAGGTTCCTTCTCAATGTCGCGCACTACTTTACAAGAAAAAGCATACTCATGACAAAAGCGTTGAAATCCTTTCACTATTTCCTCTGGAAAATATGAATGTTCTGGAAAAATAATTTTGATGGTGCTGTACTTACTCAGGGGCTTCAATGCTTTTTCGAGAGCTCCATAAATATCTTTTTCAAAGTTCTCGTACACAGCAGCAAAATTTCCCTTTACATCGGGCACCAACTTGTCCAGCAGCAAGAGCTTATCTTTTGGGATGGTGTCGAGAATTTCATACGCGTTCTCACTGCTTTCATTAAAGTGCGTAATGATCACATAATAAGAGTAATACTCTTTATTATTGGCCAGAAGATTTTTAAAAAGAGAAAAATCATTATTATAGATATAGAAGTCAATCGTAGCTTGTTCGCCCAGGGCTCCGGCAAAAGCATCATAAATTATTTTCTTGTGTTCGCTCAGCTTATTAAAAAGTAAAAATATCTTAAGCTTATTTCCAACCTCGGTACTTTTAATGAAATAACCCTTGCCGGGAACGGAGCCAAGAACACCCGTCTTTTTTAAATGTTTGTAACATTTCTCTACAGTATCTCGCGAAATTTCAAATTCAAAACTCAGTTCATTAATAGACGGTAAGGGATCATTCATTTTAATTCGGCCTTCGCCCATAGCTTTGATAATTGAATTCGCCAACTGAA
>JANNQJ010000248.1:0-11165 GCA_031400675.1 Cyclobacteriaceae bacterium | reverse complement strand
CCTCTAAATCACTATGAAGAGAGATATGCACTCCAATTTTTCTGCTCAGTAAAGTTGCCTGCGTTGAATTCAATTCCACCTGTTCAGGAACAACCAAAGCAAGGCGCCTCAGGCCGTAGGCTTTTGCTTCCGGTAATATGTGCTCGAACAACCATTCGAAATCTTGCTGCACAGAAGCCGTTTGACCCAACAAATCAAATACCCAGGCTTTGGAGTTATAACTTTTTAAAACTTCCAGGCATTTGAGATAAATCGTGCGATATTCTTCACCCGACAAAGCAGACTTATGTTGAAGCCCTGTAATATCTAATGGAGCATTGTAATAAATCTGAGCTTTTGGATGATCATATATTATCTGATCATCGACCCGCATCGGGTTTTTAATCCACACCCGGAACAAACTTCCATGGTTTGGGATACTGCTAACCTCCACGTGACCTCCCATTGCTTCTGCTTGAACTTTTACTAAATACAATCCAAGGCCTTTACCTTCTGTGTGCAAGTGAAAGCGTTTATACATTCGGAATAAATCATTCTTAAAAAGCTCGAGGTTGATTCCCATACCGTTATCGGAAATCTCGATAATCGAAAAATTAGATTGTTCCCGTGCGGTAACGTGAAGGGTGAGAGGCTTCTCTGCTTGCCTGTATTTAATAGCATTACTTAAGAGATTATAGACAATACTATGGATCATAGGCCGAATGGCATAAACATTTCGGCTAGATGCTAAGTCCTCATGGTAAGTAGCAACATGCGTCCACTGATCTTTCAACTCATGGCGGACAGACTCAAAAACTTCATGGAGATCAACCCGTTCACGGATTCTATAAATATCATTTCGGATATCAATAATCTTGGAAAGATCATGGAGCAGGTCATCCAATTCGCGTGCAGAATTGTGCACCAAATCTGACATCGAAAATATCGTCTGAATGTTTTCACTTTTTCGCTCGTTGCTGATCAATTGCGTTAGGCCAAGTAGGCGTGCGATAGGACCACGCAGGTTGTGAGAAATTGTATACGAGAATTGCCGAAGCTCATTGTTGTGTTTTACCAATTCATCATTACTTACGTTAAGCTCCTCATTTTTCGAAACCAATTCATTCTGCAAATCAATGTTTCTTCCTTCTAACTTCTCCTTTTGGTTTTCAATGATCCCCATGGCGTCCATCAATTGCTCCTGGTTTGTTTGCAGTTCTTCCGACTGGGTCATGATTTCATTATTCTGCAACTCAATTTCTTCTTTTTGCGAACGGAGGATTGTATTGCTGTCATTGAGTTCCGTGATTAATTCAACGTTACTTCTTTCAAACATCTCCATCTTGATTTTCTGAAAGGCCATACTTCCTACCATAAATAAAAGAGTAAGAGAGGAGTAGAAGTAGGCTACGAAAAAATAATTTTTTCCACCTAACCCTAAATCATAGTAACCCACCCCAAAAGCTTCATGAATTGTGTCAAAGAATACCAAGGCAAGTACACTGGCAGACAAACCAAGAATCAAAAGTTTCCATTCCCTCATTTCGATTACCAGCAAGGGAAGCAAGGCCGATCCGAGAAGGAAAAATCGTCCATCAAAAAAATTCACTGTCTCAACTAATGCTCCTGATCGTTGCTTTGTAATAATAGATACGATTAACACTTCCAAAGGCAAAAGTACGCAGATGAAAAGTCTGCTTATGTTGACAAATGAAAAACGATTGAGAATAAGTATAATAGGAAAAATAGAAGCCGCGAGTAAGATGAGGTAACCCGTGATTTGGTAGCCGGAACGAATAAAGTATAATGAGGAAAGCATAATTCCAATCCCCAACATGATTAAACTCAGATAATTTACCAGCGTAATATTTCGCTGCAAGCTTTGTGAATAGGTTGACTTGACTCCACAATTGACAAGTTTTGAGAAAAGAGTAAGAAGACGAGTCATTGTGTATTTTTAGGCGCAATAAACCTGAAACGCTAAAGTTAAAGGAATTATTGATTCCTGAACAATCTAATTAAAACCTCATTTTTTTTGCCCATTAACTCATATCCTACCTTAAAACTTAGAAATAAACTATGGCGCATGCATGTTCAAAGATTAAGTTTTTTTATTCGTGACATACGGTTGTCACTGGAAACTCTTTATTTCGGATCTTGATACGATAACCCCTGAAGTATGCAGGAAACCTCAAACCAAAAACTAACTACTGACGCTGCTCCGCCATTGCCTTCTCGTTCTATCTGGCATGCCCTCAAGGATGCCATCCGCGGCACGGAAGCGGACTATACGAAAATAGGTCTTCGAAGAGCTATTTTTCTGCTTGCCGTACCGATGATTTTAGAATTAGTCATGGAATCTACCTTTGCTGTAGTCGATATATTCTTTGTCGGCAAGCTTGGCCCTTCGGCAGTAGCCACCGTTGGGCTGACCGAAACCTACTTGTTTTTATTGTACTCCCTGGCCATGGGACTTGCCATGGCTATTACAGCGATCATTGCCCGTAGGGTAGGAGAGAAGAACATGAAAGATGCCGGAACAGCTGCCACGCAAGCCATTTTTATCGGGCTCTTGTGTTCAGTTCCATTTTCTATTGCTGGCGTTTTCTTCGCGAAGGAATTACTCATCATTATGGGTGCAGATGCCTGGAGCATTGAACATGGATATCGCTTTACACAATGGATGCTCGGTGGAAATGTGGTGATCGTTTTGTTATTCGTGATCAACGCTATTTTCCGTGGAGCAGGAGATGCAGCCATTGCCATGCGCGTATTGTGGATCGCTAATGGTATAAATATTGTTTTATGCCCTGTCCTTATTTTCGGATACGGGCCATTTCCTGCACTTGGAATAGAAGGCTCTGCAATCGCTACGAATATCGGCCGCGGTACAGCAGTGCTTATACAGTTGTGGACACTCTTCAAAGGCGGAAAACATATTCAGGTAAAACTCTCACAACTCTATTGGGATGTGAAGATCATGCTCAACATTGTAAAAACTTCCTTAGGCGGAGTGGGGCAAATGATTGTAGCGATGACTTCCTGGATATTTCTCATGCGGATATTGGCAAGTGTGAGCAATGAAGCAGTAGCAGGTGCGACCATTGCCATACGCCTGATGATGTTTACGCTCATGCCTGCTTGGGGATTGTCAAATGCCGCAGCTACACTCGTAGGGCAAAACCTGGGTGCAGGACAACCCGAACGCGCGGAGTCATCCGTTTGGAAAATTGGTTTCTACAACATGATCTTTTTGAGTCTTGTCTCAATCGCGTATTTCGTATTCAACGAAGAACTCGTAGGAATTTTTACTGACGATGCAAAGGTGATTGCTGTGGGCGCGGAGTGGATGCAAATACTCTCATATTCATACCTTGTGTATGGTTGGTGGATGGTTTCGAGCCAGGCATTCAATGGAGCGGGTGATACCAATACACCCACAAAAATCAACCTCGTCTTCTTCTGGCTTATCCAAATACCATTGTCTTATTATCTGGCCATCACCCTTGACTGGCAACAATCAGGTGTGTTCTGGGGCGTGTTTATTTCAGAAACTTCCGTTGGCTTATTTACACTGTGGCTCTTTTCAAGAGGGGGATGGAAAACGGTAAAGGTTTAAATTATATCAGAATCAATTTCAAAAAAATGTTTTAAACGCACTACCTGTCAGCTTTTCTTTTCCAAACGGGAGCTAGTGTCATAGTACACGCATCACATTCACCGGGTTTGTCAAATATAATGTCATCCTTCCCACAACCACAAGGGGGACAGTAATACTCGTTAGGACTTCTAACATACGCAGATCTGCTAAATGTTGATTTGATAACAGCGGTATGGGAAAGGTCCCAGGAAAGTGCAAAAATTAATTTCACGATTCTGGACATATGTTTATAATCAATCGTACCGGCCTCATCCGAAACTTTGTGATAATGTTCGGTCAATCCCGTTGAGAAATAGATGGAGGGCACCAATTGAAATTGAAAGGAATTATTATCAGAGTTAAAGCTGGATGCGTTTTTCGGATACAAAATTTCTAGTTTGATTCCCATATCTTGATTCAGCTTTTCAGTTTTTTCAAACAAGTGTCTCGAAGTGGAATCGGGATGTAAAACATATACATAATTCGTATTCTGTGCCAGATTATTCACATCGATCCCACCCACACCATCCAGGTTAATGACGGCTGTCGTTTTTTCAAGAGGCCAAAGTGGGAATCTGGCATAATAAGCAGAACCTCTAACACCTTTTTCTTCGGCTCCAGCATGAAAAAATATGATGGTTCGCTTGGGGCCAATACCTTTATCACGGGCAGTTGCAAAGCTTTTGGCCATTTGAAGCAGAGCAACTGTTCCTGAACCATCGTCAGCCGCTCCATTGTAAATCTGATCACCTTTAAGCGTGGTGTCTTTACCCAGGTGGTCATAATGTGCTACGATGATGATCGCCTCCTTCTTTAATACCGGATCACTTCCTTCTAATACTGCAATTACATTTTGAGAACTTTTCTCAATCCCACGATGCTTAAACTTAAAGTTTTGAAAATACCGTTCTAAGCGCGAATTATCTTTTTCGTTGATGCCAGGAATATTAAGCAGGGTATAACTGGTTGCCAGATACGAAGCCATCATCCTCTCGTCCCAAGTACCCCCCTCACGGCCTTTGAAATAATCAGAAGCGATGTAATGCAAGGTGGTACTTAAGTCCTCTTCAGTAATCATATTGAAATAGGGTTTCGATTTCGTTACAATAACTTGTGCTTGAGTATAGCTTAAGCAGAAGAACGAGCCAAGAATGATAACTGTTAATTTCACATTGATGGGATTAATTCTTAATCACTGGATATTGGATTTTTCAACTACTAAATTTATACTCCTTATTCATGTCTTAAACTCTTCACAGGGTTTGCGTAGGCTGCTTGCAACGCCCGGTAGCTAATTGTCATCAACGCAATCAAAAGCGTAACCACACCAACCAGAATAAACACCACCCAGCTAATCTCTACATGAAAAGCAAAGTTGCTTAACCAGGAATGGATTGCATACCATGCCAGCGGACACGCAATGATAAATGCAAGCGCAATCAACTTAGAAAAATCTTTAGACAAGAGCATGACAATTTCACTCACCGACCCACCCATTACTTTTCGTATGCCAATTTCCTTTTTGCGTTCCTCCGCCATAAAGGAAGCAAGCGCGAACAACCCCAAGCAAGCAACGATAACGGCAAGCATTGAAAATATGCCGGCTACTTTACCTAATTTTTCCTCATCCTTATAGAGCTTATCCAACTCCTGATCGAGAAAGAAATAATCAAAGGGTCTGCCGGGCGCCAGCTCTTTCCATTTGGCTTCAATAGCCGCCACGGTACCCGGTAGGTCTTTTGATTCAAGCTTGATGGCTACATATTTCAGCGAAAAATTAAAATGACCGGGATTTGATCGCAACTGAAGAATCAACGGTTCTATTTTTTTGTGCTTCGAAACAAAATTAAAGTCTTCCACCACGCCTATAATTTCTCCTTTGTATTGTTGGTAGTCAAATGGTTTTCCAACAGCTTGTTCAGGTGTCCATCCCATTTGCTTAGCCAACGCTTCATTCACGATCAGTGCGAGCGAATCATCAGTCGTGATGTTTTCTTTGAAAGGTCGTCCCTCAACAATATCCAGTGTGAACGTTTTAAAAAAATCATGATTTACCCACATAACCGAGAATAACTTTGACTTGTCCATTCCTTCAAACCGATAATTATCACCCTGATGCTTAGCGCCTAACACATCCAATACTCCTGTAACACCTACCACATCGGCACGTTGTTCCAATTCCTTTTTAAACGCGGGGTAGGTTGTGGTGATGGGTGTTCGTAAAGCTGAAACATAGAGCACCTGATCCTGATCAAAACCTGTATCGCTCCTGCGTAAAAAATCGAGTTGATTAATCGCGATCACCGTACTAATAATCATAATAATGGATAACGAGAACTGCACAACCACAAGTATCTTTCGTAAAACAGCACCTCGACCACCTTTTGCCTGACTGTCTTTTAAAACCTTGATGGGAACAAAAGAACTAAGCACCAAAGCCGGGTATAAGCCCGAACCGATCCCCACCACAATAAAGATGGCTGCTAATGCAGATAAAATTATAGGGTTAAGAAAGATCGAATACACAACGGATTTTTCGGCCAGCATATTGAACGAGGGCAGGCCAATCACCGCTAGACCAACCGCCAGCAAGATGGCGACCAATGAAACAATCAACGATTCCAATAAAAATTGAAACACCAATTGCCTTCGTTGACTGCCCAATGTTTTGCGCAATCCAACTTCTTTGGCTCTTTTAGCAGAACGTGCGGTAGATAAGTTCATGAAGTTCATGCTGGCAATGAATAAGATGAACGCACCAATAATTGTAAATACATAAATATTTTCTTCACTTCCGTTAGGCTCCAATTCAAATTCCAGATCAGATGTTAAGTGAATATCAGTAAGCGGCTGTAATTCCATTCTGGCCTCTGCCCGGATAAACTCCGGGAAATACTTTTGGATAAACGCTGGGAAGTATTTTTCAACTTCTGTTGGTTGTACACCTTCTTTTAACAGAACGTACGTCCAGCAAGGATTCCAATACCAGTTTTGAGGGTACTGTCCGTTAAAAAAATTTCGCAAGGTAGAAAAAGACACCAGGAATTCGAATTGAAAGTGTGCATTGTTAGGAGGGTTCGGCATAACGGCCGTCACGATTAAGTCTTGCCGTCCTTCTAGTTGAAGAATCTTGCCCATGGGATCATCATTACCAAAATACCGCTTGGCCGCACGCTCGGTGAGCAACACTGAATTAGGGTTTTGTAAGGCGGTAGCTTTATCGCCTTTCATAATTTCGTAATCGAATATTTGGAAAAATGTAGAGTCCACAAATAATACATTGGGTTCGTTGAACTCTTTCTTACTATCTCTTTCCGAAATTAAAAGGGTGGGGGATTGAAAGTCAAAAAAACGAACCTGCGATTCGATCATGGTAGAATATTCTTCCATTAAAGTAGGGCCGGTAGGGAAGGGGGCACTGGATGATCGCTCACCAGAACCCTCCGTTTCAATAAACTCAGTTACCCGGTAAATGCGGGTTGCCTTGGTATTGAACCGATCATAGCTAACCTCATCATGGATGTAAATAGTTATGAAAATACAGCTGGCAATCCCCAGCATCAATCCGAATACATTAATGAGCGAATAGAATTTGTCTTTGAGAATATTGCGAAGGGCAACGGTGAAGTAATTGCGCAGCATGGTATAAGGGTTGGTTCTTGAAAGTAACGTCAATTGTCGTGTTTTAGATTGGTGTTCTACATGAGCGGAGTATGCTCTGTATGAATAGTAAATAATAGGTGACTATTGTTTAATTATCTCCCATGTAGGATTGGAAGGAGGAAATTCTGCCAGATGATTCTCCGTCCTGTCGCATTCAAACCCTCCCCCCACTGGGGGCATTTTAGATTCATTCATCACCATTTCATCGTAAGAATCGTAATAATCACTTATCTATTGCTGATCGTGCACTACTAAAAAACAACATATGAAAAACTTTCATTTTATCATGACCGGATTTCTAATCTTGACGAGTCTTTCTTCTTTTTCGCAAAGCGTCACAGTCCTTGATCTGCATGCGCTGGTACATAACAACGGGATTGAAGTTTTTAACAGAGAATTCAGCCTCTTTACAGAAGAATCGCGTATAGGCATCCGGTTAAGCAAAGCGGAAGGAGAAGGCGTGGCATGGTTAAAAGGCATTCAATTTTCGAATGGAATCATTGAATTTGATGTTCGGGGAGAGGATGTAAAACAACACAGCTTTGTTGGAATCGCTTTTCATGGTGTGGACAATAATACCTTTGATGCCGTATACCTGCGTCCATTTAATTACAAAGCCCCAGATGAACTTTCAAGAAGCCATGGTATACAATATATTTCCTTGCCCATATTTACCTGGAGAATACTGCGCGCTAATTTTCCTGATAAATATGAGCGTGCTGTACAACCTGCCCCGGACCCAAATTCATGGGTCAGGTTTCGAATTGTTATAACGGACACAACCTTCTCAACGTATATCAACGGTAATAAAGAGCCTAGCCTGGTGGTAGAAAAATTAACGAAAATTAAAACTGGTAACCTCGGATTTTATGTGGCAGATACTTCCGGGGGCGATTTTGCAAATATTACTATTACGAAAACAAATTGAAGGCGATAACGCAATCATGGACCATAAAAGCATTTGGAATTAAACTGACCAGAACAAAATGAAATACTTAACCTGGCAAGAGCTATATATTATTTATGCCTTATTCGCCAGCAGGCGGACAAGTTGTTATAATAGCTTAGGCTATTGGCCCTACCAATCATAGACTTTTTTAGACGGGCTTTCTAATAATTCAATTTCCTTGTTCAAAAGACAAAAAATCAGGTCGAGTTATCTTACTCAACCTGATTCAAAATCACAATAGCTATTAATTTTTTTAGGGATTCAACGTAACAGTTACATTATCAATATTTGCTGAAACACTGCAGCCCGCATCTCCTCCGCAGACAGCCTCTATCAATACCGAAATAACTTGAGAGACATCGGTTCCACCGGCTATTGTAAAGGTTCCTGTAAACGTTGCCCAGTTGCTACCAGGCACGGGTGCAGGACTAAAAACGTGCGTGAATGATGCTCCGGGGGCAACTCTTTCACCAAACAATATCACATTGAATATTGCACCTGGCTGCACAGCAGCGCCTTTATAGTCGAAATTTACTTGAACCACATCACCAGCCATTACAACTCCTGCTCCGATTCTTTCTTGTTTAAATGCCGGATTACTCGGGCCACCAGTTGCAAGCCTACCTGACCAAGCCCCACCGTTGTTGATCGTATTATCTAATGCAGCAGTGCCACCATTTTGAAATAGCATCCAACCTGCAGTGGTACCTGTTTCAAAGTTTCCATTAGCGACTAATCCACCGTAGAACAGCGTATCCTCAACCACATCAGATGATCCCGCATTATTTGACGCTGTCAAGCTTACAAAATATGTACCCGGCACATATGTGTATATAGGACTACTTTCAGTGCTAGTCTCACCGTCCCCAAAGTCCCACAAATATTCTGTGGCATTTGTCGATGTATTGACAAAGGTAACTGTTCCGGTCTCTTCGTTGGCAGTATAGGTGAAGCCAGCGGTTACTTCCGAAGGCTCATCTTTATCCGCGCATCCAACAAAGAAAATCAATATGCTGAAAATCAATGTCAGCTTCGCGTACCTAATAAATTTGTTCATAGTATATTTAGCTTTATAGTTACTTATTAATTTCACACCCCACGTAGCCAACCAACAGAATCCATTTGGGCTTTCTTGAATAAAGTTGTAACAAATTTACATTTTACTTTCTGAACGGTTAAATATGATGTTTCGGTTCATATTTTTTATAAACTATGCGTCAGAGACTTAGCCTGTCAAGAGTTATATTGTTTATGCGTTATCCGCCAGCAGGCGGTAGGCTCCGGGCTTACCCAGTCTTCATAGAAGTTTTTAACGTAGGCTTTCAATAACTCAATCTTCATCATTCACCAACGGGCTGGGGCAGCGACACTCATTGGCAGGCTTTGGAAGTGCGAGGGATGGTGCGGCTTGACAATGTGTGTTGATGCTGGGTTAGATTTTATGAACGCTCGTCTCGAAAATATTGCCATAACCGCAGCCGCCAATATTGAATTTTTCTCATTAGTACATGACCACCTCCTGAGAGTTGGTACGGTGTTTAATCTAAGTAAATTAACCTTAAATTACAACCAGATTCAATTGCAACAATCAGCGATTGCACGATGCTTACTTAGCTATTTGTAAACAAATTCAGAGAAATGAAAACCATGACAAAATCAATAACCCATTCAACTATAGCAGCTGTGCTACTAGTCCTTTTTAGCTTCACATTTAACAATGTCATCGCGCAATTACGGACTCCCAGTTCGGTAGGGAAATATGAAAAAGGTACAGTAACGCTAGAAAATGGGGATGAGATTAATGGATATATATTCATTGATATGATGAATCCTCAGGAATTTCAAAAAAGGGTTAACCTGATTGACGAGAAAGCCTATACAGCTTTCAGTGCAGGGGAAAATGTAGATAAAGCCGTTGTTGTGTATGATGCCAACGACTTGCAAAGTTTTACACTTGAAAATGGTAAAAAATTCAAAAATGCAAAATATGCCAATCTCTTTGCGAAAAGAACACAAGACCAGATTCCTAATAAACTGATGTTATAAGTTGTTACGGAAGGAAAGATTACCGTTTTTTAATAGTTTCACCACACCCAGTTTATCGTTACGCCTTACTTACCTGACCGTACGAAAGTGAATGATGCTGATTATGTCAAATGGCAGGAAAACAACTTTGAGATTCTTTCCCAGAAAGAAGGAGAGGAGGCGAAGAATATGTCTACCATCAATTTAAAGTCTCTTTTTGGCGATAATAAAGCCGTGTTAACTGATTACGCTAAAAATAAATATGGTTTTAGAGATCTTTTTGTGAAAGGACCTGTCTTTGAATCCAGCTTCCAACTAGATACGTTAGAGGCTTTCACCAAAATGGTAGACGATTATAATAAATCGTAAATCGTTTGACGATCAGCACGGTGAAAACGCACAGACATACGACTGATGTATCGTCAGAAACTTAGCCGGGAAAGAGTTACATAATGTTTCTGCGTTATGTTAACATAGCTTAGGCATCCGGGCTTACTCACTCTTGATAGAAAGTTTTTTAGCGCTGGATTTATTTTAACTCAATCTTCATTCTTCACACCGGGCTGGGCAGCGACACTCTTTGGGCAGGCTTTGGAAGTGGGAGGGAAAGCGGCCTGCGCAATGTGTGTCGCTGAAGCTAGTCTTTGTAATTTTAGTATATTTATATATACATTAAGTATAAATAGTTGATATAAAATATATAATAATATACTTTAAATATTTATACAAGTGGTTTATCTATTTAATTCATTATTTTTAGTATATTTATATATACATTAAATACATTTAATCATATTAAAGTATATTTTAGTATACTTAATAATGTACATTTGGTGCTTAAAATCACATACAAAAATGAATTGGTATAGTTTATCCGATAAGGCGATAGTAGAAGAGCTTACTAAGAGA
>JANNQJ010000247.1:0-3716 GCA_031400675.1 Cyclobacteriaceae bacterium | reverse complement strand
CTCTCCGCAACCGACATGACGTTTGGTTTTCAAACGGCTGTACAAATTGCGACTGATGGTTTTGATAAACTGGTAACGACTGCGGAAAGCCATCACCGTGTAATGATTATGGAGGTCATGGGCCGTGATGCAGGCTGGATTGCCTTGCATACAGCCATTGCCGGTGGTGCAGAAATTTGTTTGATTCCCGAAATACCCTACGATATTCAAAAACTGGTAAAGAAAATTGAATCGCGTTACAAGAATGGCCGTGGCTTTGTAAATATTGTACTTGCTGAAGGCGCTAAACCAAAAGAAGGAAGTATTACAGCTTCCTCAGGTGAAAAAGGTTCTGAACATGTTCGGTTAGGCGGTGTGGCATATCAGCTTTCAAAACAATTGAAGGATGCCGGATGTCAGGCTGAAATCCGTGAAACGGTCCTCGGTCATATTCAGCGTGGCGGTACACCCACAGCCTTCGATCGGGTATTGGCTACCTTATTTGGCGTGAAGGCGATGGAACTTGCAATTCATGGTGAGTTTGGAAAAATGGTAGCCTTCCGCAATAATACAATCAGCTACGTATCCTTTGAAGAGGCTACACGTGAGCAAAATATTGTTAAAAAGAATTCCTATCTCGTACAAGCTGCTAAAGGATTGAGTATTAGTTTTGGGGATTGATCAGATTAATAATTTCTCATCGAATAAAACCATGAAAACAATAACGGATATCAATTTTTCAGGCAAACGAGCGCTGATTCGTGTTGATTTTAACGTGCCACTTGATAAAAATTTTACTGTAACCGATGACAATCGTATACAAGCCACAATTCCTACGATTAATAAAATTTTAAAAGACGGTGGCAGTTGTATTTTAATGTCGCATCTGGGCCGTCCGAAAGAAGGACCTGAAGAAAAATACTCGTTAAAACATGTCGTTAAAAAAGCAGAAGCACTACTCGGTCGCTCAATCAAGTTTGCGGGAGATTGCATTGGCGAGGAAGCGTACAAATTATCCGCCTCGTTAAAACCCGGTGAGGTGTTGCTCTTAGAAAATCTTCGCTTCTATAAAGAAGAAGAAAAAGGTGATGTAGGATTTGCAGAGAAACTTTCTAAGCACGGTGACATTTACGTAAACGATGCCTTTGGCACCGCACACCGGTCACATGCGTCTACCACCATTGTGGCTCAATTTTTTAAAGACAAGTGTGCCGGCTATGTGATGGCTGCAGAACTTGACAATGCAAAAAAAGTACTGGACAATGCCGAAAAGCCATTCACCGCCATCATGGGTGGTGCAAAAATTTCGGATAAAATCCTGATCATCGAAAAAATGCTCGATACGGTAAACCACCTGATCATTGGGGGCGGTATGGCATATACCTTCTTTAAAGCATTAGGAGGAAATGTCGGCAAGTCCCTGGTGGAAGAAGATAAACTTGATCTTGCCAAAGAGTTAATTAAAAAGGCAAAAATAAAAGGCGTTGAACTTCACTTACCGGTTGACTCGATCATTGCAGATAAATTTGATAATTCCGCAAATACTGAAATCGCAAATAATAATTCTATCAAAGATGGGTGGATGGGTTTGGACATCGGGCCAGAGGCAAGTCAGGTATTTGCTAAGGTAATTGAAGAATCGAAGACTATTTTATGGAACGGACCAATGGGCGTTTTTGAAATGTCAAAATTTGAAAACGGGACAAAAGCCATTGCCGAAGCAGTAGTAAGAGCTACATCCAAAGGAGCTTTCTCGCTGATTGGTGGTGGTGATTCAGCAGCAGCCGTGGCGAAGTTTGGTGTGGAGGAAAAAGTGAGTTATGTTTCTACAGGTGGCGGTGCATTGCTGGAGTATTTTGAAGGAAAAATATTGCCAGGCGTAAAAGCATTAGAATAAGTGCATCACTCATAATAGTGTTTGAAATTATACGTTAACTAAACTATGACAATCAAAAACTCCATTTTTGCTGTACCTATTGCTTTTTTAGCCATGTGCTCTGGCAACAACAATGCTCCCGGTGAATTTGCTGCACAAGCCGATCAATCTGTCAGCATGGATGCTAAAGTGGCTCCGTCACCTACTGAATCCCCCATTCAGGTAACGGAGCGCAAACTCATCCGGAATGGCGACCTGTCTTTTGAAACTTCTGATGTGAAGAAAACAAAAGACTCGGTAGAAACTATTTGTAAAGAATTTAATGCCTACATCTCAAATGAAAATCAAAGTAATTACGGTGATCGGTTACAGTACAATCAGACTATCCGAGTTCCTTCAGATAAATTTGATGAGTTGATTCAACGCATTGAAGCGGATGCTATAAAAGTTGAAAGCAAAAACATCAATACGCAGGATGTGACAGAAGAATTTATTGATGTAGAGGCTCGGTTGAAAACCAAAAAAGAACTTGAAGAACGTTATCGGGAAATACTGAAGCAAGCCAAGACTGTACAAGATATAGTATCCATCGAAAGTCAGATTGCTACCGTACGATCGGAGATAGAATCGATGGAAGGAAGATTGCACTATCTTAAAAATCAGGTCTCTTTCAGTACACTCAATGTATCCTATTACGAAATCATCGGAACGGATTTTGGCTTCGCCTCTAAATTGGTTCGGGCCTTGAGCCAGGGTTGGGACAACCTCCTCTCCTTCCTGATTATTTTGGTTAATCTTTGGCCTTTCATTCTCCTGATCGCTGCTCTTGCGTGGGCTACAAACCGGTGGAGTAAACGAAAAAAGAACCAATCTCCAACATAAAGAAACCTCTAAAAATCTAAAAAATATTACCGGATTTACCTGGCTGTCCGGGCAGGCTCCTGCATCCCCGTATTCGTTCTCCAAATGGGGATCGCTGAAAAGGTCCCCGAATAAAAGTTATTCTTTAGTAAAATACCTAAACTGCGGTGGCGCGCCTCAGTTCCAATTTTGACTTTTACAGAAATACCATAATTATTATATTTGCTAAGGGTCAAATAATTTTACCCACATCAATTGTTTTACTTAATTTTCTTTTAGTTATGAATATTTTTGTTGCCAAATTAAATTTTAAAACACGGAAAGAAGACCTTGAAAGGGCCTTCAGCCAATTCGGAGAAGTATCTTCCGCAAAAGTTGTAACCGATCGTGATACAGGCCGATCAAAAGGTTTTGGGTTTGTAGAAATGCCCCACGATGAAGAAGGTAATCGGGCCATAGCCGCCTTGAATGAAACAGAACTTGATGGGAGAGTGATTGTTGTGAAGCCTGCCAATCCTAAATCTTGAGGAACATCTAAATTTTTTACAGTTAATTTATAGAGGCTCTGATTGTTATTCAGGGCCTTATTTTTTTAATTTCATGGCTGCATGTTTACAAAGCGCTTTGGGCTTTTACTAGGTCCTTTATTATTCTTAATACTATACCTGTTAATCCCTGAAGGATTTATTTCGGCCAATGCCTATAAAGTATTAGCATTAGCAGCCTGGATAATTTGTTGGTGGGTTACCGAGGCAGTTCCTTTCCCTGTTACAGCACTTATACCGCTGATTCTATTTCCCTTGCTAGGCGTTATGCCCATGAATCAATCGGCAGCACCGTATGCTCATCCAATCATTTTTCTTTTTATGGGTGGTTTTTTTATTGCACTGGCTCTTGAAAAACACCGGATGCACGAACGCATCGCGTTAAACATGATTCGGTTCACCGGAACTTCAGGTAACGGAATCATTTTAGGGTTCATGATTGCCACTGCCTTTAT
>JANNQJ010000246.1:0-10293 GCA_031400675.1 Cyclobacteriaceae bacterium | reverse complement strand
CGCAACGCGATAAATCAAAACGCAGCCAGAAGAAATTCGGATTTTTTCAGACTGAGGCAACTATTTTCAGTGACGTTGCCAAGCAACTTCAGTTATTAAAAGTCAGCGATGATGTATTCGGGCGGCATCCATTAGCTTTTTTAGTAGAGGCAGCCGATGACATTTGTTACAGCATTATCGACCTGGAGGATGGCTGCAGCTTAGGCTTGGTAAGCTATGAGGAGGCAAAAGTTTTATTTGAAAACGTTATCACTAAAAGCAAATCTAAACTTGGTAAGCTTCAACATATCAACAGCAAGCAAGAAAAAATTGGGTACCTGCGTGCGCTAGCCATTGGCGATTTAATGGATGAGTGCTGTTCACTTTTCCTGGATAGTGAAAAAGAAATTCTCTCGGGTAGATTTGACCAGGCACTGGCTGACCATTGTCCTTCACGCGAAGCACTCAGTCAAATTATTAAAATCTCGATAGAGAAAATTTATCGAGCACGGCAGGTGGTAGAGATTGAAGCTACTGGACATGAAGTGCTACCGGGATTGCTTGAAGAATTTTTGAACGCAGGAATTCAACTCACTCAAAAAGGGACGTCTCGGAAATACACCAACCTTTCGTTGCTCCTTCCGGAAGACATTCGGTGGAGTATTCGACAAGAATCACCCAATACCTACAACGTGGTTCGAAACATCATTGATTTTGTGTCTGGTCTTACTGACAGGCATGCTATTAGCTTGTTCAGGAAAATAAAGGGGGTTGCTACATAGATTGTCAGTTTGAGCTTGTCGAAAACTGATATGCTACGAGCAGGCTTCGATAAACTCAGCCTGACAGTTAATAAAACCCAAAAATTCTTAGTTTTGAACCTATGTGGAATAGCCTCGCCTCCGCCATTATCAAATATCGGTTACTGTTCATTATTCTGATCGGCATCATCACCGTGTTTATGGGTTATCATATGACCAAAATCACGATGAGTTATGACTTCGCACGCACAGTGCCGCCCGAAGACGAAGACCTCCTTTATTTTAATGCGTTCAAAGAAAAGTTTGGTGAGGATGGCAACATCATTGTGGTGGGCATGAAAGATAGCGCTGTTTACAAACTTGATAATTTTATTGAACTGCGAGCGCTCGCTAAACGAATCAAAGCTATTGAAGGCGTGAATGACGTGGTGGCATTGCCAACGCTTAAAATGATTGTAAAAGATACTGTCAATAAGAAATTTACGTTCAAAGATATTTTCCTGGAAAACATTTCATCACAGGATGAGTTGGACAGTCTGCTACAGGTAGCACGAGATCAAAAAATATATGCAGGTCAAATCATGAATAGCAGCAATGGTGCTACGATGATGCTGGTCTCCGTACAAAAAGAAGTTATGAATTCATTCAAGCGTGAAGCCATGACGGACTCTCTTCAATCGGAAGGTTCGCGTTTTGAAAAAGAAACAAACATTGAGTTGCGTTATGCAGGGCTTCCTTTCATGCGTACCGTGGTGGCAAACTCCATTCGGAATGAGATGAAAATATTCCTGATTGCATCCGTAGTCGTTACAGGATTTATCATGTTTTTATTTTTCCGTTCCTTCCGGGCAGTATTGTTCTCTATGATCATCATCGGTGTATTGGTGGTGTGGACACTCGGAACACTGGCACTCTTTGGATATAAAATCACACTTCTTACCGGACTCATTCCGCCTGTGATCGTCACGATAGGAATTACCAATGCTATTTATCTTTTGAATAAATACCACCTGGAGTTTGCCAAAACTCTAAATAAGCTAGATGCCATCACGGTGGTGGTTAAGAAAATGGGACTGGCAATGTTCCTAACCAATCTCACTGTAGCCATTGGCTTTTTAACCTTGCTCGCCACCGATATTACGATTCTTCGTGAATTTGGTATTGTAGCTGGTATCAACATCATGGCACTTTTCTTTGTGTGTCTGATTATGATCCCAAGCGTGTTCTCGTGGCTGCCGGTTCCTACTGAAAAACACTTGCGCCACTTGAATTTCCCTTTGATGGGTTGGTTTCTGAAAATGATAGACCTGACTGTGCATCGTCATCGCGCGATTATTTATATCATCTCCTTGCTTATTACAGCGGTGGCAGTCGGTGGAATTTTTATGCTGAAGTCGGAATCGTTTATGGCCGATGATGTTCCTTCAAAAAGTCAGGTAAAAAAAGACCTTCAGTTTTTTGAAGAGAACTTTAGCGGGGTAATGCCGCTGGAGATCGTGATTAAATTCGTTACTAAAAAGAAACGTCCGGTGCTGGATGTTAAAAATTTACAGAAGATAGAAGAGTTTGAAACATTTCTGGATTCCATCGATCTGATGTCAAGACCGGTATCTGTAGTGAGTTTTATCAAAGGCATTAACCAGGCATTTTATGGTGGTAACCCCAATCAATACAAGCTGCCGTCTAAAGCACAGGGTCCTTACATCATGAATTATGTAAAAAACAGTGAACTGTTCAAACAAAATTCTGACTGGAAAGCTGCTGACAGTACGTTTATAAAATCAAACCCTTCTCCGCGAACAAAAGGACTTTTAAGTTCTTTCGTTGATTCAACGTTTACGGAGATCCGTGTCTCCAGTCAAATTGCGGACATTGGCTCAGCCCGACTTGACTCACTCGTTAATGATGTGATTGAGCCACGCATGAAAGAGATTTTTGCATCTACCGGAAAAGATTCTGTTGTTACTACCATAACCGGTTCCACCAAAATATTTATCAAGGGGAATAAATTTTTGATTGCCAACCTGCAGGAAAGTTTATTGCTGGCTTTTATACTGATCACACTTTCCATGGCCATTCTTTTTGCGAATGTCCGCATGATCATTATTTCTCTGATCCCTAACTTACTCGCGCTTATGATCACCGCAGGACTAATGGGATACATGGACATCCCGTTGAAAGCGAGTACCGCCCTGATCTTCAGCATTACGTTTGGAATTTCTGTAGACAACTCCATTCGCTTTCTCGCTAAATACAGACAAGAAATTTTATCGAATAACTTTTTCATTCCTGTTGCTGTGAGTGATAGTATCATCGAAACCGGGAAGAGTATTATGTACACATCGGTTGTACTCTTTGCCGGGTTCATCATTTTTGCTTTCTCCTCTTTCGGAGGAACCATTGCGCTTGGCGTGCTTACATCCATCACACTGGTGATCTCGATGTTTACCAATTTAATTCTACTGCCCGCCCTGATTATGACCTTCGACAAACCCAAGCTGAAAAAAGGTGAACACTTGCTCATTGATGATTTCGACCCTGGATTTTATGGTGAGCATGACGATGAAGAAATTGATTTGAGTAAAATCAAAATTCACAGTCGAAATTCATCCGAGGCGGAGTAATTACCCCTCCCATCCTCCCCTGCAGGGGAGGTGTCCGAGGAACGAGGACGGAGGGGTGAAAAATCCCAATAAACAATATCTTTGCAGCCTTATTCTGTTGAGAATCATAATTCTACCTCGTATTTAGAGAGATGGCTGAAAAGTATAACGAAGAGAAAGACCTGAATTTTGCGAAAATCGCAGACGAAATCCTACAATTCTGGAAGGACGAAAAGATATTTGAAAAATCGGTAAGCATCCGAGAAGGGGCTGAAAGCTTTACCTTCTACGAAGGACCCCCGTCTGCCAACGGTACACCCGGTATCCACCACGTGATGGCCCGTACTGTAAAAGATATATTCTGTCGTTATAAAACCCTACAGGGTTATCAGGTAAAACGTAAAGGCGGCTGGGACACACACGGTTTGCCCGTGGAGTTACAAGTTGAAAAACAACTCGGCATTACCAAAGACGATATCGGGAAGAAAATTTCGATTGAAGAGTACAATAAGAAGTGCCGCGAAACGGTGATGATGTATAAAGATCAGTGGGACGACCTCACTCTGAAAATGGGATATTGGGTTGACCTGAACAATCCGTACATCACCTATGAAAAAGAATACATTGAAACACTGTGGTGGATTTTAAAACAACTGTACGATAAAAAATTATTGTACAAGGGCTATAGCATCCAGCCCTACTCACCTGCCGCGGGAACAGGATTAAGTTCACACGAATTGAATTTACCTGGCTGTTACAAAGATGTGAAGGATACTTCTATTGTGGCGCAGTTTAAAGTGAAGCGTAATGAGAAGTCTGAGTTTTTATATCATTCCAGAACGGTTGGTGATTTATATATCCTAGCCTGGACGACAACACCTTGGACACTTCCTTCGAACACTGCACTGGCAGTTGGAAAAGATATTGTCTACTCGAAATTTGTTACTGTCAACCCATACACGAAAGCACATCAGACTATTCTTGTAGCAAAAGATCGCGCAGCCCGCACGTTCGAAGGAAGTGTTGCATCGATCATAAAAAATCTTGAGAAGGAAGGTCATGAAGTAAAAAGTCATGTAGCCGATTTCAAAGGCGCACAACTTTCAGGGGTTGAATACGAGCAGTTGATGCCGTACTTACTACCTCTTAGGAATGTTGAGAAAGCTTTTCATGTTGTGACTGGTGATTTTGTAACAACCGAAGATGGCACTGGCGTGGTGCATACTTCACCAACGTTCGGTGCCGATGACTTCCGTGTGGCAAAACAAAATGGCATTCCTCCGCTTACATTAAAAGATGAAGCAGGCAATGAAGTTCCTACGGTTGATAAGAAAGGAAAATTCGTAAAAGAGATTGGCGCTAAATTAAAAGAAGGCGTAGCGAAGTATGTCATAAAAACACATAAGCCGTTAAGTGAAGATGATTTCTACGCAAAGAATTATACGAATGAAGACGAGAATCACCCGGATTATAAAACCACCGATGTGATCATCTCCATCATCTTAAAAGAAGAAAACAAGGCTTTTAAAGTTGAGAAATATGAGCACACGTACCCACACTGCTGGCGCACCGATAAACCCATTCTCTATTATCCATTAGATAGCTGGTTCATCAAAACCACCGCCCTGAAAGATAAAATGGTGGAAACCAATCGCAGTATTAACTGGAAACCGGAATCAACCGGAACGGGACGCTTTGGTAACTGGCTTGAAAACCTGGTGGACTGGAATTTATCACGTTCTCGTTATTGGGGAACCCCACTTCCAATCTGGAGAACAAAAGATGGTAAAGAGGAAATTTGCATCGGATCCATCGAACAACTTAGAAACGAAATAGCGAAAGCTCGAAAAGCAGGAATCGAGAATCCGGAATCGAAAATCAAGAATATGGAAGACCTGCATCGTCCGTACGTTGATGAAATTATTCTATCAAGTTTTAACGGGCAACCCATGTATCGTGAGCCAGACCTGATTGACGTGTGGTTCGATTCTGGCGCCATGCCGTATGCCCAATGGCATTACCCATTTGAGAACAAAGATATTTTTGAAAAAAACTACCCGGCCGATTTTATTGCTGAGGGTGTGGATCAAACACGAGGATGGTTCTTCACGCTGCATGCCATTGCTGTTATGCTGAGTGAAAGCAGCGATGAGATAAAAGCCGTAAACAAAAAAGTAAACAATCCGGGAGTTGCTTTTAAGACTGTTATTTCGAACGGATTGGTGCTGGATAAAAACGGCAACAAAATGTCGAAGAGCAAGGGCAACGTAGTGAACCCATTTGAAACTCTTTCTAAATACGGAGCCGATGTGGTGCGCTGGTATATGATTGAAAACGCACCACCCTGGGACAACCTGAAATTCGACTTTGAAGGCATCGCTGAAACACAACGCAGGTTTTTTGGTACGCTCATGAACACGTATTCATTCTTCGCAATGTATGCCAATATCGATGGGTTTGTGAAGGACGAAATGAACAACGTTCCGTTCGAAAAACTTTCATCGCTTGATCGTTGGATTCTCACCAAAGAACAGACGTTGATTGAAGAAGTAACGGCAGCGTACAATGATTACGAACCCACCAAAGCAGCACGAGCCATCCAGGAATTTGTGAATGATCACCTTTCCAACTGGTATGTGCGCTTGAACAGAAAACGATTCTGGCAACCATCCTCCCAAGCTTTTGATGGTAAATCCGTTCAATTATCTGAAGATAAAAGAGCGGCCTACGAAACCTTGTATGAGTGCTTGATGGTAACAGCCCAGTTGATGTCGCCTATTGCACCGTTCTTTAGCGAGTGGTTGTATAAAAACCTGACCGATAACATCCGGGATCGCGCCAAACAGTTCAACACGCCACTTCAGGTTGAGTCGGTTCATCATTCTATTTTTGTGAAAGCTGATCCCAAAAGAAAGGATGTGGAGTTGGAAAAATCAATGGACTATGCCCAACACATTTGTTCGTTGGTTCATTCTATCCGCAAGAACAGTAAGATTAAAGTTCGCACACCTTTACAAAAAGTATTACTTCCTGTACTGGATGAGAAGTTTGCGCAACGCGTTAAAAACGTAGAAGCTATCATCAAAGCAGAAGTAAATGTGAAAGAGATTCAATACATAGATGATACATCGGGTCTGTTGGTGAAAAAAGTGAAGCCAAACTTTGCCAAACTCGGAAAACAATACGGTCCGAAGATGAAAGAAGTAGCTGCAGTGATCAATTCTTTTTCAAAGGAAGAAATCACCACGATTGAAAAAACGGGCTTACTTAAAAAAGAAGGTTTTGACTTGGTACTCGAAGATGTCTTAATCAGCTCGGAAGACATTCCGGGATGGTCAGTGGCTTCTGAAGATGGTATTACTGTGGCACTCGATATTACGTTAACGGAAGAGTTAAAGAAAGAAGGCATTGCCCGTGATTTTGTAAACCGTGTACAAAACCTCCGCAAAGACATGGGGCTTGAGGTGTTGGATAAAATTGCGATCGAAGTTCAAAAAGATTCTGACCAGGTAAATACTGCCTTATCCGAATTTGCAGATTACATCCGCACCGAAACACAAGCATTCACGTTAGACATTAAATCGCAAGTAAACGATGGTGTTGAGGTTGAAATGGAGGAGTCGGTGTTGAAAATTAAAATCAGTGTAAAATAGTTTACCATGTTCGGTGGACTCATCAAAAACGAAAAAATGAAAATTGTCAGATATTTCCTACTTGCTGTTATCATCATCCTCATCGACCAGGCGTCAAAGTTGTTGGTCTACAACAACATGTACCTGCACGAGGAAATTTACCTGTTGGGTGATTGGTTTCGAATTCACTACTTGCTAAACCCGGGCATGGCATTCGGTATCCGGTGGGAAAATGAATTTGGAAAACTCGCGTTAACCGTGTTTCGCATTGCCGCCATGTTTGGAATTGCTTACTATTTGTGGAAGATGGCGAAGCGCCATGCACACAATGGTTTTCTGTGGTGCATGGGATTGATTTTGGGCGGTGCTGTTGGTAACGTAATTGACAGCACATTTTACGGTGTGTTCCTAAACAATGCACCCGAGAACTCACCCACTCCCTGGTTCCACGGACAAGTGATTGATATGCTTTACTTCCCGATGTTTGATTTTGTATGGCCGCAATGGATGCCTTTCGTTGGTGGAAGATACTTTGAGTTCTTTAGTCCGGTTTTCAACATTGCGGACTCATCCATCTTCATCGGAGTAGCGATCATACTGATCATGCAGAAAAAATTCTTTAAGGAGGGAGTGCTCGCTCCCGTAAAGCCTATCATAACAGAAGTTACACCCCTGGACAATCCTTCCAATGAATCCACGATAACTGAGAACCGCGTTTCAGAAAATCCTGCTGACACTGCATCACAACAAAATTTTTAAGGTAGACTTAAAATTTACCGCCTTCGCGGACCTGTTCCGCGATCCCATATTAGGTACTGTACAATGGGATGCCGGAACAAGTCCGGCAAAGACTCAATTATTTGACTTTTGGGTCATTGCAATTTGGATTCACTTCTGGATTAGCCAAATTCAATAATCTTACTACTTTTAGGCTTAGAGAAAATCAACCAAACCTAATTGAAGTTATAATGAGTCTATTTATCAAAAAACCGCTGGAAGAACTGATGAGTCAGTCTGCGGATTCAGACAAAGGCCTGAAGAGAACGTTGGGGGCTGGAAATCTGATTGCTCTAGGCATAGGAGCTATAATTGGCGCAGGACTTTTCGTTCGTACCGCTGCAGCTGCTGGAGAGGCAGCAGGACCTGCTGTAATTGTCTCCTTCATTATCGCTGCTGTTGGCTGTGCCTTTGCAGGTTTATGTTATGCCGAATTTGCTTCTATGATTCCCATCGCAGGAAGTGCGTATGCCTATGCGTATGTGACCATGGGTGAATTCATGGCCTGGATTATTGGTTGGGCATTGGTGCTGGAGTATGCACTGGCATCCGCCACTGTATCGATTGCCTGGAGCGAATATCTCAATGAATTACTAGATGGTCTAATACCATACGAGTGGTGCCACTCTCCTTTTGAAACCTCTTTAACAACAGGTGTTACTGGCATTGTGAATTTACCGGCTCTGTTCATTCTTGTTATTCTTACATTGGTATTGATAAAAGGCACAAAAGAATCTGCCAACCTCAATGCTGTTATTGTATTTATAAAAGTTTCCATTGTACTCATCTTTATTGTGGTAGGATGGGGATTCATCAACGATGGGAACTATACACCCTTTACAATACCCGCAGAAACAGTAGGTCATGAAGAGTGGAATCGTCATGGATGGGGAGGTGTGCTCGGTGGCGCTGCCATTGTATTTTTTGCTTTCATAGGTTTCGATGCTGTGTCCACTGCGGCACAAGAAGCAAAGAACCCAAAGCGGGATATGCCTATTGGAATTTTAGGCTCACTTCTTATTTGCACTATTCTGTATGTACTCTTTTCACACGTGCTTACAGGGGTAGCCAATTGGGAGGATTTTAAAACTGCAGGAAAGGAAGCTTCGGTAGCCTTCGCCATTAAAACCTATATGCCAGGCTATGAGTGGCTCGGCACACTGATTACAGTCGCCATTCTCGCAGGATTTTCTTCCGTGATTCTAGTTATGCTCATGGGTCAATCGCGGGTATTTTACTCGATGTCCAAAGACGGTTTGGTACCGAGAGTGTTTTCTGAATTACATCCCAAGTTTCGAACACCCTTTAAATCAAATGCAATACTCTTAATCTTTGTAGGATTGTTTGCAGGTTTTGTTCCCGGAAGTGTGGCAGGTGATTTAACGAGCTTCGGAACGCTCTTCGCATTTGTGTTAGTGTGTGTTGGTATTTGGGTACTTCGTGTTAAAAATCCAGACGCAGTAAGGCCATTTAAAACTCCGTTGGTGCCGCTGATACCGATCTTGGGAATATTAGTTTGCTCTGCCATGATTTTTTCATTAGGCGTTGAAACATTGTTGTCTGCAGCTATTTGGATGGTGGCCGGCCTATTCATTTACTTCCTCTACAGTAAAAAGAACAGCTTGCTTCGAAATAGAAAATAACTAACCGTCATTTCGCAGCGTAGCGTAGAAATCCCCTTAGGTTAGTCAATACTTTTATGTACTCACCGGGAGGCGTCTACGTCATTTCGCAGCACAGCGTAGAAATTCCCTTCGGGTTGGTCCATACTTCAGTGTACTCACGGGGAGACTTCTCCGGTCGTTCCCTCCCTGCGAAGTGACGTGGTAGTTATTAGCCAAATTCATAATTCTTACTACTTTTAGGACTATTAAAAATCTACCTAACCGATAAGCGTAATGAGTTTGTTTATTAAGAAACCTATAGAACAGTTGCTGGCACAGACCGGTTCTGATTCAGGATTAAAGCGCACACTGGGAGCGGGCAACCTGATAGCGCTAGGCATTGGTGCTATCATTGGTGCCGGATTATTTGTGCGCACAGCTGCGGCCGCAGGTCAGGCTGCAGGACCAGCAGTTACCATTTCCTTTATCATTGCAGCAGTCGGATGTGCTTTCGCGGGATTGTGTTACGCTGAATTTGCATCCATGATTCCGGTAGCCGGTAGTGCCTATGCCTATAGTTATGTAACGATGGGTGAGTTAACCGCATGGATTATTGGATGGGCATTAATCATGGAGTATGCACTGGGTGCTGCCACCGTGAGTATTGCCTGGAGTGAATATTTAAATCGATTATTAGATGGAGGAATACCCTATGAATGGTGTCACTCCCCTTTTGAAAGTTTTACTGACTCCGCAGGAGTGCTTCATCAGGGAATTATTAATGCTCCCGCACTCATCATTTTATTATTACTAACCCTGTTGTTGATTAAAGGCGTTCAGGAGTCAGCTACAGTAAACATGATCATTGTGTTTGTTAAAGTTTCTCTTGTCGTGTTGTTTATCGTGATCGGATGGCAATTCATTAAACCCGAAAATC
>JANNQJ010000245.1:0-3889 GCA_031400675.1 Cyclobacteriaceae bacterium | reverse complement strand
AACAACAAAAAAATATGAAAAGATCTATTCGCAAAGTTGCAATATTAGGATCCGGAATCAAGGGGTCACGCATTGCCTGTCACTTCGCCAATATTGGTGTGGAGGTATTACTGCTTGACATAGCTCCAAAAGAACTCACCGAGGAAGAAAAGAAAAAGGGTTTGGCTCTTGATCATCCGGCTGTAAAAAACAGAATTGTTAACAGCGCGTATGAGGCAACACTGAAAGCAAACCCTGCTTCATTGTTCAGTAAAAAATTTGCCTCGCGTGTGAAGCTTGGAAACTTTACCGATGACATGCCCAAAATCAAAAGTTATGATTGGACAATTGAAGTCGTTGTAGAGAATCTTGACATCAAGAAAAAAGTTTATGATGAAGTAGAGAAATACAGAACACCCGGTACACTCATTACTTCTAACACCTCTGGAATTCCTATCCACCTGATGGCCGAAGGAAGAAGTGAGGATTTTCAGAAGCATTTTGCAGGAACACACTTCTTTAACCCCCCTCGTTATCTCAAATTACTTGAAATTATACCCACTACTAAAACCGATCCGGAAATCACCAAATTCCTGATGCATTATGGGGATTTGTACCTGGGTAAAACAACCGTACTCTGTAAAGACACCCCCGCTTTCATTGGGAATCGCGTTGGAATCTTTGGGCTTCTGAAGGTAATTGACTCCATGCGCAAGTTTGACATGAATGTGGATGAGATTGATAAATTAACAGGTCCGGTAATCGGTAGGCCGAAATCTGCAACATTCAGAACATCGGATGTTGTTGGGCTGGACACGCTCGTGAAGGTGTCAAACAATCTTTATGAAGGACTGGTGAATGATGAAGGACGCGAGATGTTTAAGTTGCCAGAAGTAGTTACTAAACTAGAACAGAATAAATGGCTTGGCGATAAAACAGGTCAAGGCTTTTACAAAAAAACAAAAGGACCAAAAGGCGAAACAGAAATTTTAACACTCGATCTTAAAACATTAGAATACAAGCCGAAAGCAAAAGCGAAATTTGCTACACTCGAATCCACCAAAACAATTGATAACCTAAAAGATCGGTTCAAAGTATTGTTAGCCGGTAAAGACAAGGCAGGTGATTTCTATCGCGATGCATTCTTTGGATTGTTTCAATATGTGAGCAATCGTATTCCGGAAATCAGTGATGAACTTTTTAGAATCGATGATGCTGTAAGCGGAGGTTTTGGTTGGGAACTTGGCCCCTTTGAAACATGGGATGCATCTGGATTAGAAAAAAGCATTCCATTAATGGAAGCTGCCGGATATAAACCTAATCAGTGGGTGTACGATATGCTCGCTTCCGGAAATAAATCATTTTACAAAGTTGAAGGTGGGCAGAAAAAATATTATGACATCCCAACTAAATCATATAAGTCTATTCCAGGAAGAGAGAGCTTTATAATCCTCGAAAACAAAAGCGAAAATGTTATCTGGAAAAATGCCGACTCAAAAATCACGGATCTTGGTGATGGTGTAATCAACTTTGCTTGGCACTCCAAGAGTTATACACTGGGCAGCAGCGTAATTGAAGGATTAAATAAATCCCTCGATTTAGCAGAAAAAGAATATAAAGGATTGGTGGTTGGCCATCAGGGATCAGACTTTTCATTAGGCGCCAATCTTGGATTAGTATTTATGTATGCCATCGAGCAGGATTATGATGAAATCGACTTCATGATCAAAGCTTTCCAGAATTCAGTGATGCGTCTGCGGTATTCCTCCATTCCTGTGGTAGTTGCCCCACAAGGGCGGACGTTAGGCGGTGGATGCGAAATGACCCTACATGCCGACATCGCGCAAGCAGCTGCCGAAACGTATGTGGGACTGGTAGAAGTTGGCGTAGGCCTTATTCCAGGGGGTGGAGGCACTAAAGAATTCACCAAACGTGTGAGTGATGCCCTGCAAGAAGGCGATGTAGAATTAAATGCCCTTCAAAACGCATTCATGACCATCGCAACTGCAAAAGTGGCTACCTCAGCGGAAGAAGCCCGTGAATTAGGAATCCTGAAAAAATTGGATCGTGTTTCCATGAATAAGGACCGTCAGCTAGCGGATGCGAAAGAAGCTGTCCTCGACTTGGTACACGCAGGCTACACAATGCCGGTTCAAGCGAAGAATATAAAAGTTCAAGGTCGAGCAGGGCAGGCGCTATTTCTTGCGGGGCTACAAGGCATGCGCATGGGTAATTACATATCCGAGCACGATGCAAAAGTTGCCAAGTGGATTGCCAACATAATGTGTGGTGGCGATCTCACATCGCCTCAAGAAGTAAGTGAACAATATTTACTGGATCTGGAACGTGAAGCATTCTTATCACTCACCGGAGAGAAGAAAACACTGGAAAGAATTCAGGCAATTTTAACAGGAGGTAAACCCCTTAGAAATTAGATGTAAGACACAAGATGTAAGTAATAAGATAGTATGTCTTGCTACTTAAGTCTCATTACTTAATACTAAACAACAAAGTTATGGATGCATATATCGTAGCGGGTTACAGAACAGCTGTAGGAAAAGCAAAGAAAGGCGGGTTTCGTTTTGTACGACCCGATGATTTGGCATCGGATGTTATCAAGCATTTGGTGAAGGCCATACCGGGGCTTGAAAACAAAATGGTTGATGATCTCATTGTAGGCAACGCTGTTCCGGAAGCGGAACAAGGCATGCAGATGGGAAGAATTATTTCTTTGCTTGCATTGGGTCTTGACACTCCAGGCATTGTGATCAATCGTTATTGTGGTTCGGGTGTGGAGGCGATCGCCATGGCAAGTTATCGCATTCATGCCGGTCAGGCCGATGTGATTATTGCCGGAGGAACTGAATCCATGTCGCTTGTACCCGTGATGGGATTTAAGACAGCCTTGAATTATGCAATCGCGAAAGACAATCCTACCTACTACACTAGTATGGGGTTGACCGCGGAAGAAGTTTCGAAGCAATATAAAATATCACGAGAAGATCAAGATCAGTTTTCATACGAATCGCATATGAAAGCAGCCGCAGCATGGAAGGCGGAAAAATTTAAAGGAGAAGTTGTTCCCATCACTGTGAAGGAAGTTTATGTGGACGAGAACATGAAAAAGAAGACGCGTGAATTTATTGTTGATAGAGATGAAGGCATTCGTGCCGATACAACGGTGGAAGGATTGTCGAAACTAAAGCCTGTGTTTGCTGCAGGAGGCGTGGTGACGGCTGGAAATTCTTCGCAAACTTCTGATGGAGCAGCATTTGTAGCAGTGATGAGTGAGCGTATGGTGAAGCAATTAAACCTAAAACCCATCGCGCGCATGGTGAGTTATGCAACGGCAGGTGTTGATCCACGTATTATGGGCATTGGTCCGGTGGCTGCTATTCCAAAAGCCTTGAAGATTGCGAATATGAAACTCAACGACATTGATTTGTTTGAATTGAATGAGGCTTTTGCAGCACAGTCATTAGCGGTTATAAGAGAATTGGGAATTGACAGGGCAAAATTAAATGTAAACGGAGGGGCGATTGCCGTGGGTCACCCACTTGGTTCATCTGGAGCCAGGTTGTCTGTGCAACTTTTCAATGAGATGAGAAGACAAAATAAAAAATACGGCATGGTCACCGCCTGTGTTGGTGGAGGACAGGGTGTAGCTGGGATTTATGAATTGTTGAATTAGTTGTTCGTTGATGGTTATTCGTTGTCCGCATGACTAAAATTGTTTCGTATAGAGATTTAGATGTTTGGCAACAAAGCCGATTGTTGGTGAAGAATATTTATCAACTCACTAAAAAATTTCCTAAAGAAGAACAATTCGGACTAACAACACAATTACGAAGAGCAGCTATTTCAATACCATCAAATCTCGCAGAAGGATGTGGTAGAAATCACTTCAAAG
>JANNQJ010000244.1:0-7310 GCA_031400675.1 Cyclobacteriaceae bacterium | reverse complement strand
ATCATATTTGCTCCGGCCAGCCTTGATTTCCCCACCTTCAAGTACATGTGCCAATTAGGGCAAGCAATTGGAATGCAAGATGCTCTTTGTGTGACGGATCTACCTTTTAAAGTTCAAAGCCGAATGATGACCGGCCAGTTTATGATGTCGATAACGGCAGCATTTGTTATTGGTCTTGTTGTTGCATTCCCTTATGTAGTTGCAGAATTTTGGGCTTTTGTGAGACCCGGTCTGGAAACGAAAGAGCGAAAATTTTCCAAAGGTGCCGTATTAGCAATATCACTTCTTTTTCTCCTTGGGGTTCTTTTTGGGTACTACCTGCTATGCCCTATGACGATTTGGTTTTTGGCCACCTATTCAATCAGTGATGTAATCGTAAATGAATTTGATATCACCTCATACGTTTCAACCACTTCAAGTCTGGTGTTGGGTTGCGGAATTTTATTTCAATTTCCTGTTGTGATTTATTTCCTGACGAAAGTGGGAATGGTTACTCCCCAACTGATGAGGCATTATCGGAAACACGCTATTGTTGGAATTCTTGTATTAGGAGCTGTTATAACACCCTCAGCCGATCCTTTCAGCTTAACGGTTATATCACTGCCACTCTATTTGCTATTTGAAATCAGTATCTTTACATCTGCCCTGGTTTTGAGACGGAAGCGAAAGGAAGAGGAGGCGGAATTAAAAAAGGAACAAGCTCATGATAAGTAAAATAGCAATCGGAGCGGATCATGCCGGATTTGAGTATAAGGAGCTGTTGAAGAAGTGGCTTGAGAAAAACGGGTATCCAATTAAAGACTTCGGAACATTTAATACTGAATCCGTTGATTACCCTGATTTTGCTCATCCGGTTGCCGAGGCTGTTGAGAAAAAGGAATTTGAATTAGGCCTGTTGTTATGCGGAAGTGCGAACGGTGTTGCCATTACAGCCAATAAACACCAGAATATTCGTGCCGCACTTTGTTGGAATGAAGAGGTAGCGGAACTTGCCCGTCATCACAACAACGCTAATATTGTTTGTATCCCCGCCCGCTTTGTGAGTTATGAATTAGCGGAAAAAATCCTCGATCGTTTTCTGCACGCAAATTTTGAAGGAGGTCGCCACGAGCGCAGGGTGGATAAAATCAGTTGTTGATTTTGCTTGTCATCCCGAGAGCAAAAGAATACATGATGCTCTATTTTTTTAAGCGATAACCTTCTGGTGATTTTTCATACCTCGCCTCCAGTGACGGTATTCTCTCGAAAAATCCTTTCATTAAATTTTTTGGGTCGATAATTACTTCTGGTAAATCATTTTCAAATGAACGATGCACCATCAGTATGTGCTCGTAATAATCAGGCTGCTCAAATATGGATCGGCACATACCCCAATCATAAAACGAAGTAGCAAGTTGATTATTCAAGAACAAATCAGGCTGACTATCCAGTACTAGAATGCGCTTGCCTTTAGCTTGTTGAGTAACTTCTTTTACAAGCAGATTTCCATATTGAATGCGTTCAATTTTATTATACCGGGCTAAGTACGCAACCGTAATAATTCCGATAAACATTACCCACAAATTGATTTCAGCAAATTTTCTTCTTCGGATGAGTAATAGAAAATGTGTTAGAAAAAAACTAACGGGCGGAATAAGGGGTACCAAACTTTGTGGTCTACGGTCTTCTGCAAAAAATATCTGGATAAGCGCCACGATAAACCACAGAAACATCGCCTGAAAAATTTGCGATTGATATTTTGTCAGTCGTGCATCGCGATTTAAAATAAAAAGCGATATGAAAAGATAGAGCAAAGGCATTGCAAAAAGTAGCAGCAAACTCCTTGCACTTATCAGACTTTGTGAAGAAAACCTCAGGTTAGGCAAATAAAAGTATTGCCATAATTCTTGAAGATTGTCCAAGAAAAAATAAGAACAAACAAAAAATAAGTGAGGTAATAAAAACCCAAAGACCATCAACAGGTATTTGCGCAAAGTGGTTCGGGTAAAAATTGCGAGAATAATAATTGTACCCGGCATGTAAATTGAATATGAAAAACTGAGCAAGGATGCCAGACTGATAAACAGCCCCAGACTGAAAATAGTCTCGTCTCGCTGCACACGAAATTCAATTTCTTTAAAAAGATTATTAAGCGTTAATAAGATAAACCCAAAAGCAAGCAGATCAGCTGTTAGCGAAATTGAATCAAATGAAATAAAAGCAAGCAATGAAAATATAAAGGAGGGTATGTAAGTATTTTCCGCAAAAACCTTTTTGTCTATCAGCATAATTCCTAAAAAGGCACTCTGCGTGAACAAAATGAAAAAGGCAAGAATGTGTCGAATAGTAACGGCTCGGCCAAAAACAAGATCGAACAAGCCATAGAACCAGGAAGCCAGTGGTGGTGTGCTGTCAATTAGCTCTGAGTAAAGTGCATTACCCTCACTTACTTTTTCACCGATTACAAAACTCTTTAGCTCTGGGTAAGTTAGCGGAGTGGTGTCTATGAAAAGCGGTAGTGAGAGCAGCGTCATGATTATGAGCAAGCCCACCAGTCGATATGGATCATTTATGCGGAAATAGCGAAGCATGGGCAAATAGCAATTTGCAATTAACAATTATTAATTGTGCATTGTCAATTGTTAATTGAGCATTGTTAAGGATATTTGTTGCTATGGCGGGAACGACACGACAATTGAAATTTGCAAAGCTTATTCAAAAAGAGATCAGCGATATTTTCCAGCGAGACAAACGGGGTATTTTAGATAATGCGTTCATTACGGTAGCCGATGTAAAGGTTAGCCCCGACCTTGGATTGGCCCGGATATACGTCAGTATGATGCTATCGAAAGACAAACAGGCTATCCTCGACAAGATTACAAATCGAAAAGGTGAAATACGAAAGGCTTTGGGTAACAAAATCGGAAAACAAGTAAGAATTGTACCTGAATTAGTCTTCTATCTCGATGAGGTAGAGGAGAATGCACAGCGCATGGATTCGCTGATCAATAACCTGAACATTCCCAAGTCTTCAAAAGAAGAGTAACCAACCGTTTTGAATCTTTCCTTCTTTATAGCCAGACGTTATCTGCTTTCGAAGCGAAAGAAAAATTTCATTAATGTCATCTCCATCCTTTCTCTTGTGGGTGTTGCTTTTAGTACGGCTGCGCTTATCATTGTACTCTCGGTCTTTAATGGACTGGATGATTTACTTCACTCCCTGAATAACTCCTTTGATCCGGAAATTAAAATTGAAGCCACAAAGGGAAAATCTTTTGAAGTGAATGATGAACTCTTGAAAAAAATTCAGTTGGTTGATGGAGTTGAAATCGTAACCGAAGTTATTGAAGATTATGCCTATGCGCGTTACCGAGATGCAAACCAAATCGTAACATTGAAAGGTGTGAGTGATAATTTTGTAGATCAGCACCGGATGGATGAAAAGATTGTTGATGGGAAACTTCAGTTGCAGGAGGGCGATGTTCAATATGCAATTGTGGGGCGAGGCGTTCAGTATGCGCTTTCGGTGGCGGTGGGAGATGACCAATACGCGCTTCAAATTTATTACATCAACAATATTAAATCGGGAAGTTTAGATCCCTCCAAATTATATTCCCGCAAAAGTATCTTACCGGGAGCGTCATTCTCAATCATTCAGGGATTTGATGAAAATTATGTGATTGTTCCGCTTGTGTTTTCGCAAGCGTTATTGAACTATGGAAATAAAAGAACCTCTCTGGAAATAAAAACAAAACCCGATTCAGATATTTTAAATGTTCAATCCGATCTGAAAGATTTATTAGGCGCAAAATTTTCAGTGTTAAATGCGGAGGAACAGCACAAGGATTTGTACCGATTGATGAAGATGGAAAAACTATTTTTCTTTCTGGCCTTTTCTGTTCTGTTAGGCATAAGTTCAATTAACATTTTCTTCAGTTTAATGATGCTGGCGCTGGATAAGAAAAAGGATATTTCAGTGTTAGCGGCTATGGGTGCAGATAATGCGCTAATCAAGAAAATATTTCTTACGGAAGGTGCGTTGATTGCTGTAAGCGGAGCATTGTTGGGTCTAACATTGGGAGGAATTTTTTGCTGGCTTCAGCTCCAGTACGGAATAATTTCAATGGGCATGGAAACCTCGGTTACAGAAGGCTACCCGATTAAAGTAATACCCACCGATTTTCTATATACCCTGTTGGTCGTTTCATTCATAACTTTTTTGACTTCTTATCGTCCTGCCGTGCTCGCAGCCCGGTCTGTGGCTGTTCAAAACCTGTAAGAACCACGTATGAAATAGGCTGATTTTGACAGTTTTTCTGCCTGAAAATCATTAACTTAGAGGTTCCGTTTTTATAAAAAGCTAAAAAACGGACTATGTATGAAGGTTTCTGCCTCACAGCCGTTCCAAATTATCTACTCGTTGTTCCAACACGAGTACCTGGGATTGCTGTTTGAATCTTACATCGTACATCTTGATGATAAAGGCAAGCTAACCTATCAGCATCAGAATATCTCTTCCAAAAACGCCCGCGAGTTTACAAAGGGATTGGATGATCGCGATTTTGAGCTTATCAAAATCACCGACTCAATGCAACAAGAATCGGTAATCAAGAAGTTTGCAGGCAAGCCTATGAAGTCGGAAGAATTTTTTCCAAAAATCTACGATAAAAATAAGGGCAGCGAGGCTTTACAAGAGCAGATAGAAACGCATATTGAAATCAAGCGTGCTGAATTTCTTGAATTGATGAGGGGCAAATTATTTTTTGAAATGGGTAGTGATGGTGAGCCTACCTGGAGAAAAATTGAAGTACAGGACAAACGCGCCACCATTCAGTTTCATTTCATGCGGAGTGAAGAGAATACGAATTATTACCCCACCATTAAATATGATGGGAAGAAGCTTGATTTGCCAAACGCATCTGCCTACCTGATTTGCAAAAGTCCGGCATGGATGGTGTTGAATGGAAAGCTATACGGATTTGAAAAATTTGTTGATGGCAAAAAACTACTTCCGTTTCTGAGTAAGAAATTTGTAGTGATTCCAAAGAATCTTGAAGAGACATATTACAACAGATTTATAGCACCTTTAATTGCTTCATTCGATGATGTAGAGGCTAACGGATTTGAAATCAATAAAAACGAATACGATCCACGACCTATTCTTACATTATCAGAGTTAGTCTCTGCGAAATCATCTTCGCCCGCAAACCTGTTTGATCATGCTCCGATAGAAGATAAAAGTGATGAGTCTGGAAAAATTGTATTTGACTTATCCTTTAAATATGGCAAGCATCGTTTCCAAGGGCGAAACAGAGTACCTGTAAGTGTTACGGTTGAGAAGCACGATAACGACTATGTATTTCACCGCGTAATGCGAAAAGCAGAAACGGAGAAAAACTTTCTTCACACCCTGCAGAAATTAGGATTGTCCATGAAGGACTTTAATGTGGCGGTTCCTAAGTCGGAGGCATTTTCGTGGTTGAATGAAAACAGGGTGAACTTGCTCAACCTGGGCTTTGAAGTGAGTCAGCCACAAAGCAACGACAAAAAATATTTTGTTGGCAAGGCAATCATTGAGGTAGAGGTAAAAGAGAACATCGATTGGTTTGATATTCATGCCAAGATCAGATTCGGGGAATTTGAAATACCCTTTAAGGAGTTGCGAAAGTTGATCTTGAAAAAGAAAGTTGAGTTCAAGTTACCCAACGGGGAAATTGCAATCATACCTGAAGCATGGCTTACTAAATACGCTGATTTATTTGCGTTAAGCGAAACACAAGGCGATAAAGAGAAACCAGTACTTCGGAAGCATCATATTAATCTCGTAAAAGAGCTTGAAGAAGGGAATCTTGCCAAAGTTCATGTAAGTGAAAAAATGCGATCACTCAGTTCCTTTAGTGGTATTAAAAACTATGCTTTGCCAGCAGGGTTTCAGGGTGAACTCAGGCCATACCAAAAAGCGGGTTACAATTGGTTGCGATTTCTAAACGAGTACAAGTTAGGAGGCTGCCTGGCTGATGATATGGGTTTGGGGAAAACAGTACAAGCTTTGGCCCTTTTACTGGCAGAAAAAGAATCTGGAACAGGTCCATCGCTGCTCATCATGCCCACTTCGCTTATATATAATTGGGAGATGGAAGCAAACAAATTTGCCCCAGCGTTGAAAGTTCTCAATTACACGGGCACACTTCGTAATAAAGATGTAAAGCGATTTGAAAAATATGATATCGTGCTTACTTCGTACGGGATCACGCGTTTAGACATTGAACTCCTCCAGAATTTTTACTTCAACTATATTATTCTGGATGAATCGCAGGTCATCAAAAACCCTTCATCCAACATTGCAAAGGCGGTGCGTGAATTGAAATCCCGGCACAAGCTTGTATTAACCGGAACACCATTGGAGAACACCACAATGGATCTGTGGTCACAGATGAGCTTTATCAACCCGGGAATATTAGGAACACAGTCGTATTTCCGTCATGAATTTCAAGTTCCTATTGAGAAGAAAGGAGAAGAGGCAAAGTCGAAAAAACTTAATGCAGTCATTAAACCTTTTGTGTTAAGGCGACATAAATCACAAGTGGCGACTGAGCTTCCCGAGAAAGTTGAACACATCCAGTATTCGGTGATGACAACCGAACAGGAAAAGCGTTACGAAGAAGTGAAATCTTACTATCGAGGAAAAATATTGGACCTGATTGATAAAGAGGGGCTTGGTAATAGCAGGTTTATGATTTTGGAAGGATTAACAAAACTTCGGCAACTGGCTAATCATCCAAAAATGATTGAGCCTTCTTACAGTGGCGACTCTGGTAAGATGGAAGACATCATGCACATGTTAGAGAATGCCATGGCGGAAGATCATAAAGTGTTGGTGTTTAGTCAATTTGTTAAGCACCTCGATATAGTGCGCCAATATTTAAAATCCAATAAAATTAATTTTGCCTACCTCGATGGTGGCAGCACGGATCGCAAGGAACAAGTTGAACGATTCAACACGGATCCAAAAATCAAGGCATTTTTAATTTCAATTAAAGCAGGCGGTTTAGGCCTTAACCTGACCGAGGCCGACTATGTATTCATTCTCGATCCATGGTGGAACCCTGCGGTAGAAGCTCAGGCTATTGACAGAGCGCATCGCATCGGACAAAAGAGGAAGGTGTTTACGTATAAATTCATTACCCGAAACTCGGTAGAGGAAAAAATTCTATTGCTCCAGAAAAAGAAACTTAAACTCACCAGCGAATTAATTGTGACAGAAGAAAGCATTATGAAGCAGTTGACCCGGGATGATATTTCTCAGATGCTTGCGTAAGGTGTCTCTTCTT
>JANNQJ010000243.1:0-5014 GCA_031400675.1 Cyclobacteriaceae bacterium | reverse complement strand
ATTTTAATGGATGAACCCTGCTCGGCATTAGACCCGATTAGTACGAGTAGAATCGAAGCTCTTATCTTAGAACTGAAGAAAAATTATACGATTGTTATTGTAACGCACAATATGCAACAGGCACAGCGTATCTCCGATCAGGTAGCCTTCATGTATCTAGGTGAACTAATAGAATTAAACAACACTGCAAATATTTTCCAGAATCCGCAACACGAATTAACCAAAAATTATGTAGGCGGACATTTTGGATAGTATTGCTGAAATTTTTCCTATTTATGTTTTGTAAACTTATTTTTAACCACCTTTTCAATCTCTACAACCCAAAACACAATGCTTGAAACTGCGAGGGTGATTGCTAACTCTTTTAACGTTAGTGGTTGTGTTTTAAAAATGGTATTAAAAAAAGGTGCATAAATAACCGCCAACTGAAGCCCTACTGTAACTAAAAGAGCCACCAGCATGGGCTTGTTTGATAATACACCAATTTTAAAAATGGATTTTCGCTCAGAACGTATCGCCATAACATTTCCCAGTTGACTAAAGCACAGTACGGTGAAGGTCATGGTCTGCCAATGGGCATCACCTTCATGAATTGCCCATGCTTGCATGCTGAGTGTGACAATCCCCATGAGTAATCCAACCCAAAGGATATGCCATCCCATTCCTCCAGAAAATATGCTCTCCTTTGGATTTCTTGGAGGGCGACTCATAATGTTTTCTTCTGCCGGCTCGGAGGCAAGCGCTAAGCCAGGCAGACCATCGGTTATCAGATTAACCCAAAGAATGTGAATCGCTAAAAGTGGAATTGGCAAACCAAAGAATGGGGCTAAAAAGAGTGTCCATATTTCTCCTGAATTCCCCGTCATGATGTACTTGACGAACTTCAGGATGTTATCAAATATTCTTCGACCATGTTTTACTGCTTTGACGATCGTTGCGAAATTATCATCCAATAAAATCATGTGTGACGCTTCCTTTGCTACTTCCGTACCATTAATCCCCATCGCAATACCAATATCCGCATTCTTGAGTGCAGGTGCATCATTCACGCCATCGCCCGTCATGGCTACAAACTGACTTCTGCTTTGTAACGCGGTTATAATCCGGAGTTTTTGTTCTGGGTCAACACGCGCATATACACGAACACGCTCTACCTTAGATGCAAACTCCTCATCACTCATTTTTTGAAGTTCTGTGCCTTCAACGAGTAAGTCTTCCGCTGAAGAAATTATCCCCAGATTCTTGGCAATGGCTTGTGCAGTAAGTTTATGATCTCCTGTAATCATTACTGGAATAATACCGGCTGCCTTACATTGTTTTACAGCTTCCCTCGCTTCATCGCGTGGAGGATCCATCATTCCGGCTAATCCAATAAAAGTCAGTGACGATTCTATAGCTTCCGGATCTAATTGTTGCGGCATTTCGCTAAACATCCTGATGGCATAGCCCATGGTGCGATAACCCTTCGCAGCCATCTCATTCACGTTGCGCTCAAATTCAGGAATGAGCGTTTTTTGTTCCGGTTGAAGTCTCTCAAACAAAATATCAACTGCACCTTTTACGATGGCCACTACACCGGAATCGGTCCGATGAAGAGTGGCCATAAGTTTTCGCTTAGAATCAAAGGGCAATTCCGCCAGTCTCGGAAATTTTTTTTCCAGTGAAGGTCGGTCATGTTGCTTATCCATGGAATATTGTGCTAACGCCACTTCAGTAGATTCACCTACCCATATATTGTCTTTGTCCTTCGTGACATCGTGGTTCAATCCGATTGCATGAAGTAGAATATTTTTTCCGTCAAACACATGCAACGATGAGGTAATCTCTTTCGATTCAAAAATTTCCTCAACGGTCATTTTATTTAACGTCAGCGTTCCGGTTTTGTCAGAGCAGATATACGTTACCGAGCCAAGTGTTTCTACAGCAGGCAGTTTACGAATCAGTGCATTATTTTTAACCAACCGTTTTGCCCCCAGCGCAAGAGCAATGGTCACAAGAGCGGGAAGCGCTTCAGGAATTGCGGCTACCGCAAGCGAAATAGAAGTTAATAACATGACAGACCATGTTTCGCCTCGCATCCCGCCTACAAAGAAAAACACGACACAAAGAATAAGGATGATTACCGTTAATCGTTTACCAAAACCATCCAGCCTTTTTTGCAGTGGAGTTTTGATTTCATCCGTCTGAATCATTTTGGCAATATGACCAAGCTCGGTCTTCATGCCCGTGGCTACCACATAAGCAATACCACGGCCGTTGGTAACGAAAGTCCCCTTGTATCCCATGTTGATTCTGTCACCAAGTGGATACTCACCGTCAGGAAGTGCGTCCGCATTCTTTTCAACATTGATTGATTCTCCGGTCAGTGAAGACTCATCAACTTTTAGTGTAAAGGTTTCGATAAATCGTACGTCAGCAGGAATGATGTTCCCTGCTTCCAATAACACTACATCGCCAGGTACCAGGTCAGCAGCTGGCACTTCAATAGAATGATTATCACGCAACACCCTCGCATTACTGGCAGACATACTTTCTAACGCCTCCATGGCTTTTTCGGCTCTCCACTCCTGCACCAGTCCAACCACTGCATTGATAACCACAATGGAAAGAATGACAATGGTATCCGTTAAATCACCAATGATGCCCGAAACAACTGCAGCCGCAATGAGGATCAGGATCATAAAATCCGCAAGCTGAGCCAGCAGCATACTCCATATTGTTTTTTTCTTCTTAACATCCAGTAGATTTTTGCCGTGTTCGTTGATCAACTGTTGGGCAGTCGTACTCTCAAGTCCGGCAGGAGTGGTTTTTAAAGATTCAGATACTTCGTGTAAGGATTGTAAATGATAATTCATAAAAGAACAATCAAAGAAGAGAAAGTGTCAGGTAATTCATCTGTTAACTTTAATGTTTGTTGAGCTCATGTGGTGAATTTTTTCCTTCTTGCCAATAGTCCAGATTTTGAATAGTTGTTTCAGCTATTCCTCTGAGTGCCTCAACAGTGAGAAAAGCCTGATGGCCTGTAGCAATCACTTTCTTGTTGGAAATAAGCCTGGCGAATAAGTCGTCCTTAACAAGTGAGTTTCGATGGTCTTCAAAAAACAATTTTTTTTCATTCTCATACACATCAAGGCAGGCACCACCCAATCGCTCATTCTCTAAGGCGTCAAGCAAATCATTTGTGTTCACAATGCCACCTCGGGACGTATTGATGATGATACAGTTTTTCTTCATCTTTTCAAGTTGCAGCTTTGAAATTAAATAGCGCGTATTTTCATTAAGCGGACAGTGAATTGAAATAATATCAGAGGTTTTGAACAATTCATCAAGCGAAACATACTTTACTCCAACCGATAACGCATCCTTGTTTTGTACGGGGTCATATCCAACGAGCGAAGCACCAAAACCAATCATTATTTTTGCGAACACCATTCCGATAGTACCTGTCCCAATAATTCCAACAGTCTTTCCATGGATATCGAATCCAATAAGGGTGTCAAGTCGAAAATCCGAAATATGAATTAACTTCTGACCTTCTGTTATTCTTCTATTTAACGCCAGCAATAAAGCTACAGCATGTTCAGCAATGGCATAAGGTGAATATGCAGGAACGTTCGCTACTTTGATTCCAAGCTTTCCAGTTTGAGCTAAATCCACGTGGTCATAACCTGCCGATCGTAATGCGAAATATCGAATTCCATTCGATTGCAATTTTTCCACTATAGAGGCGGAAGCATCATCGGCAGTAAACAATGCTACAGCCTCGAAACCTAATGCAAGGTCTGCAGTTTCAAGAGACAATTTTTTGTTGGTAAAAATCAACTCATGCTTCCCTGTTGCTGCTTTTTCCAGAAACGGTATTTCATATGCATGCGCACTAAAAACGAATATTTTCATTTCAATAAATCATTTGAGGAAATTACAGGAAGGTACGGAAAACAATTGGGGAAGTACCTGGGTTACCTCTGAACCTCAGAATAAATTTACCCATCAGTTAATGCTTCTTTATTCATCATTGCTTAACTTTCAGTAAAACCCCACAGAATGAAAACCTCTCTCCTTCGCCCGATTTTGTTGTTGTTGTTAATCTCAACCGTGAGCGGCATTGTAAACGCTCAAACTGAACAATACTATGTCGTCATCGGGGCGTTTGCGAAAGAAAGTAATGCTATAAAATTCAGCGGGTTTTCACGCAGTCGGTTTTTTCAATCAACATATGAATTGAACACAACTCGTAATCTCTTTTATGTGTACGTGATTAAAACTGCAAGCAAGAAAGAAGCCTTCGACCAGGTGAGGATTTTACAAAAAGAAGATTCTTTTAAGGACAGCTGGGTATTCAATGGAACATTGGGAACTACAACGGAACCTGTTGTGGTTACAGAGCCGGAGCCAGTACGTGTCGAACCGATCATATCCGCAGATACGGTAGTAAAAACAGAACCCGAACCAGTTGCCCTTATCATCACGGAAGAAACTCCACCAACCGAACCTGTAAAACCTAGAAGGGTTGTTAAAGGAAAATTATTCAAGTTCAATATTCAAACACCTGACGGGCAGGCTGTGGTGGGAAACGTTCATCATGTTGACTTATTGAGAGGCCGCGATTTAGCCTCCTATTCAAGCACCGATTACAGTGATGTACCTAAACCTCTAGAGCAAAAAGATCCTATGACGTTGGTGTGCGGAATTTTCGGATACAAAGAAATAACACAATTGATCGATTATAATAATCCATCCACCACCGAAGGTGTTACCCAAAACGAAGACAGCGCCTGGGTGGTACCGTTTAAACTTGAGAGACTGAAGAAAGGTGATGTATCGGTGATGTACGATGTATCCTTCTATAAGGACGCTGTGGTGATGTTGCCACGCTCACAGGAAGAATTGGATGAGTTAGTGAGTATGATGAGCGCCAATCCTGCTTACAAAATAAAAGTACACGGGCACACCAATGGCAACAACAAGCGAAAAATCATAGCCCTTGGAAAAACAAGAAACTATTTTCAAATGG
>JANNQJ010000242.1:0-1720 GCA_031400675.1 Cyclobacteriaceae bacterium | reverse complement strand
AACATCGCTGCAATAATATTTATAGTCGGGTGCATAATCCATCAGCACAAGATCACCATCAACCAACTTGTCTGTCTTATGAAAATAATGTCCCATATAAGCATTTGTACCACCTCCTATGATGGCTGGATAGGCATCACCCCGTGAACCTTGCAAATAGAAGATATATTTGGCTGCGGCATCTAACTGATATTCATAAACACCAGGTGAAGTTGATTTCATGGCTTCGATAATACCAAGTCCTGCTATTTGTGTAGCTTTTCGAATCACTTCAATCTCTTTTGGACTTTTGATCAGACGCATGGAATCCAGTATAGGCGATAGATCGCGGATATCAAATTGAGGCACACGCTCTTTTAGTTTATTAATAAACAGGGCTTCGCGTGTGGGTTGTCCATCCCATGGGTCTGCTGAAGTTCTTGCCTGACTATAGAGTAACTCATCACGACTGTCATTACCATTTTCTTCTGGACTGATTGGTGTATAGAGCAGCGGTGCCGGAGGTCTTATTAGTCCGGTACCTATTAAGTCAGCCGATAGAAATTCAATACCTTTTACCTGATCAACTCCTGTAAGTTGTTTTACCAGTTCATTATCTTCTGCTGATAATACTTTCCCCTGGCCTTGTTCCATACCTTCATCGCGATGTGGAAGGTATAATGTAGTTCGTTTATTTTTCCCATTCAGAAGTAAATAAGCATGAGCCGATTCCAGACCAGTTAAGTAATAGAAGGTATTGGATTGCCTGAATACACTGAATCCTGGAATTCCTTTCGAGCCTTGAATAAGTGCAATCGCATTGTTGCCTATAATGCCAACTATTTTTTCTCTTCGTGCTGCAAATTCCTCTTTCGAAAAGTCGGTTTGATAGCGGTGTTTCTCCTGTGCAACGCTCTGGAGCGCAAAGCATAGAAGCAAAAGTGTGGCTGGAAAAAATATTTTTATTTTCATAGTAAAAGGTTGGTCATGATCGTTAAAGATAGATTTTTTTATAAAATGTCCCCGAAGCAATTTGGGTTCATTCTCTCAACATGTTTAAGCACATCCTATTGCTTTGCCTTACAGTCTAAACCGTTGTCTATTTAAAGTAATTAACTATCTCGTGATTACGAGAAAGTATCGCGAATTGACCTTTTACGGTAACATCCCCATCTTCCATAAATCGAATTGGGGTTTTGATGTTTAATATACGCAATGCTATTTCGTAATGATTACTAATATTAGAACTTACCAGCGTAATACCATTCAAATCCCGGTCAATCAAATCCTTTACTTCATGTCCAATCAGAAGCCCGCTTAGGTAGCTGTAATTCAATTCCTTTGCATTGTGCTGCAAAAGAAATCGAGTTCTTACCATAAACAAACTGTGCAGCAAATTAGATTTCATAGTGTCCTCTACACCTTGCCTAAAACTTTGAATACTAGTTTCATCCAAAAGGCCACTAGTTACATCAACTGCCTCGGCTAGCGTGCCACTTTTTGAGAGTAGCGCAAATAATTCACCTGTCATATACGTCTTGAAATCACAAGCATTATTCTCTTTAACCGTAATATGCTTTGAATGTGTGCCTGGAAAAATGTATAGATACTCATCTTGATGATCATCATGAACAGCACCTATCAATTGCGTTTCTTCCCCGCGCATAACATCAGTTTCAGAACAAACACCCGATATTATGATGACATCATGTTCAAAATCCAAGGAGGCTTTAACACATTC
>JANNQJ010000241.1:0-3623 GCA_031400675.1 Cyclobacteriaceae bacterium | reverse complement strand
AAACGTGTACTTTTTGATGACGTAAACCTAAATTTCGTCAATGGAAACTGCTATGGGGTAATCGGAGCGAATGGTGCGGGGAAATCTACTTTTCTCAAGATTCTTGCTGGCGACATTGACCCAACACGGGGCAAAATCAGTATTGAGCCCGGTAAACGAATGGCAGTGCTTCGGCAAAATCACTATGAGTTTGATGAGATATCTGTATTGAATACGGTGATGATGGGTCACGGGAAATTATGGAAGACCATGCAGGAGAAGGATGCGATTTATGCCAAGCCTGATTTCTCAGAAGAGGATGGAATTCAGGCCTCGCATTTAGAGGCCGAGTTTGCCGAAATGAATGGCTGGAACGCTGAATCTGATGCTGCTTCATTGCTAAGCGGGTTGGGAATTTTAGAGGAGGATCATTACAAGTTGGTGAAGGAATTAAACGGAAGTCAGAAAGTGCGTGTGTTGTTGGCGCAAGCCATATTCGGAAATCCTGATATACTTATTCTGGATGAACCTACTAACGACCTTGATCTTAAAACAGTTGGCTGGCTTGAAGATTTTTTATTGGAATTTAAGAATACGGTAATCGTAGTTTCGCACGATCGTCACTTTTTAGATACGGTGTGTACACACATTGTAGATATAGATTTCAGCGCGATAAAATTATATACAGGTAATTATACATTCTGGTACCAATCAAGTCAGTTGGCGTTAACACAACGCTCATCGGCAAATAAAAAGGCAGAAGAAAAGAAAAAGGAATTGCAGGAGTTCATCGCCCGATTCAGCGCAAATGCATCAAAGTCCCGACAGGCAACAAGTCGCAGAAAGTTGTTAGAGAAAATCAATGTGGACGATATTCAACCGTCCACCCGAAAATATCCCGCCATTATCTTTCAACAGAAACGTACAGCCGGTGATCAGATATTGCATATCGAAAATATGTCGTACTCACTCAACGGAAATATATTATTTAAGAACCTTGAACTGTTTGTGAATAAGGGAGAAAAAATTGCCTTTCTCAGTAAAGATAGTTTAGCAATCAGTTCACTCTTTAAAATTTTGGTGAATGAACTAAAGCCCAGTTCAGGGCAATTTACATTTGGTCAAACTATTACCACCGCTTACTTGCCTGGTAACAACGAATCCTATTTTCAATCGGACGATAATCTTATAGATTGGTTAAGACAATTTGCCGATGATGAAAATAAAGATGAAGTATATGTCCGTGGATTTCTAGGTAAAATGCTTTTCTCCGGAGAAGAAGTTTTTAAAAAGTGTAATGTATTATCCGGAGGAGAGAAGGTTCGTTGTATGGTTTCACGCATGATGTTGGCTGGTGCTAACCTGCTCGTTCTGGATGAGCCCACAAACCATTTAGATCTTGAGTCTATTACAGCCTTCAACAATTCCTTGAAAGATTTCCCGGGTACTGTATTATTTACATCACACGATCACGAGTTTACCCAAACGGTAGCTAATCGTATTGTCGAGATCACTCCCAATGGATTCATTGATAAGTTGATGACCTACGATGAATATATCGAGAATGAGAAAGTAGCGGAGCAGAAGGAGGCGTTGTACGCTTAATTGTCTTGCACTTTGATTTTTCTGATTCTTGTGATTGACATGATGATAATAGCAATATCATGCTTATCATTTTAATCATAGAAATCATAGTTTAAGACAGTTGCGTTGAACTACAGAATTGACCACATTTGAATTCATGTGAACAATTTTCGTGACTGAATCTACTGCACATATTGAAACCCTAATCAACCAGGGAAAGTATTTTGAAGCCCGAACAAAAGCTGAAGAGGCCTTAAAGGATACAGGTGAGCTTCGGTTTAAACAGTTGTTTGCACTTTCTTTATCTAAATTAGGTACACCAGAGGCTGCACTTTCGTTTTTGGAGCCGGTCTACAAGCAATTTCCAGATGATCCGGAATCAGCCGGAATTTTAGGAAGCATTTATAAAGAGTTATTTAAGAAGAATCAAAGTACAGCATTCGCGATAAAATCGCGTGATACGTACTTTCAGAATTTCACTATCACAAGAAATTATTACACCGGAATCAATGCAGCTTCTATGTCGGCTATGGCAGGGCAGGCCAGCAGAGGCCGTGAGATTGCTACCGAAGTAATTGCGATACTTGAAGGTAACAGTACTGATGACTTTTGGAAACTGGCTACGCTAGGAGAAGCGTGCATGCTTACTAAAAACAGAAGTCGCTCAATTGAATATTTTATTCAGGCACGTAAACATGTGGGAAATGACTGGGGCAAAATTACCAGTGTACATAATCAACTTTGGCTTTTAAATCATTTCATTCCGGTATCGAATGAAATTCTAAAAATCTTCAGCCCACCAACGGTGGTTGCGTTTATCGGTCACATGATTGACCAGCCCAACCGGCCTACACCCCGATTCCCTGCCTCGATAGAGCAACAGGTAAAAGACTCAATTGCTAATTCAATCCGCACACTGAATGCACGCATTGGTTATTGTTCATTGGCATGTGGAAGTGATATTCTTTTTGCGGAAGCCATGGTTGCCGAAGGTGGTGAGGTCAATATTTTCCTTCCTTTTTCAGAATCTGATTTTATTGAACAAAGTATTCGCTTTGCAGGTGAACATTGGGTAAAAAGATATAAAGACCTGATTGAAAAATTTCCAGTAACCTATATAACCAGAGAATCATACGCAGGCTTTGATGATCTGTTTGCCTATCAGAACAGAATTATTTCGGGTATGGCAGCCTTGCGCAGTGCCGCACATCATGCGGAGCCAACATTATTGACAGTTCTATCGGAAGTTGATTTAAAAAGAAAAGAAGGAGGAACGCGTGACACCATACACCTTTGGCCTTTTCCACAACGTCATGTAAATATTAACCCCGACATTTTTATTAAGGAACAAAAAGATGGATCCGTACAAACTATCTTGCAAGCGAAGACAGAAATAGTTGAACAAATTGATCGCCCTGTATTGTACATTGCCCTAGTCAACACCAAAAACCTTTCTTCACTTGAACGTGAAAAGCTTTTGAAGGAAACTGCAGCAAAAATTGTTGATGAAGCAATTACAGTTAAATCATATGAAGTAGCCGAAGATTTTCTGTTAGTCGGTTTCGACACTGAATCAGAAGTTATGGAATTTGTTCGGTTTATTGATGAGTTATTGAGATCTGCCAAACGCGATTCTTCCATCCGCATAAGCCTGCATGCAGGTCCTGTTTACATGAATTCAGAAAGTATCAGTCTTAATAAAAATCTTTCGGGAGAGAACGTTGAACTTATACGAGAGATGAGTAAGCTGGGAACTCCTGGCTCCATATTCGCTAGTGACCACTTTGCAGCACTTCTGGCCCTTGAACAAAAAAATTATTCTATTGACTATGCGGGCATGCTTACCGATCGACATGGTGAGGGCAAGACCATATATAGAGTGAACTTCAGAATTCATTAGTCTTTTTGTCCTTTAACCTTCCGGGCACAAAGTCAACATTGATTTTTAACTTTTTTATCGCTAAAATCAAAGCTTTAAATAACCCCTAAACTTGCCTATGCCCTCCATCATCCCCGGCTTTGAGTACGATATTTTTGTAAGCTACCGGCACAACGACAAT
>JANNQJ010000240.1:0-4744 GCA_031400675.1 Cyclobacteriaceae bacterium | reverse complement strand
ACCGGTATGGCTACCGTATAGGGCTTATCTCCCGGGATATATGCTGTTCGAACCCATTTGTTGTATGACTTAAGTTCATCTTCAGGAAGCGCCAATTCATTTGCCAATTCAGCAAAGGATTTTTTTTGATGGTTGACCAGTGCAATAACCTTTATTTCTCCAGAGCCTGCAACAACATCCTCAAACGCAATCTTATGGGCCAGGAATTTTTTTACATACCAATATGTCTTAGTGGTAATCTCCATGTTTTTGACTCCGCTTTCGCGATCACTTACTGATTTCATGACACCTCCGGCTCCCATTTGGTAAGACTGCAACGCGTACACCCAATTATTAAAATAATAATTGTTCTTCTTCAGATATTTAGCCGCTGCTCTGGATGAGGATACGATATTCATTCGCTCATCAACATCCTTGTCAACGCGCAATCCCATTTCGATGGCCGTAAAATCTTTGAATTGCCAAAAGCCCACCGCATTGGAAACTGAAACAGCATCGCTGATCAAAGCACTTTCCTGTAGAACCAAATATTTAAAATCATCTGGAATTCGCTCTTCTTCGAAAACTTTTTCAATAATCGGAAAGTAGGTTTTTGCACGTTCCGCTTTAATGGCTATGTGCTTAGGTGACTTCGTGAGCATATCCACATCGTGCTGGATTTCCCTGCGGGCGTCATCCCGGATGGTTAAGGTCATCCCCGCAAATTGCATCTTGTGCGGCACCTGTGGTGATTGCGCAAATGCAATAGTAGAAAAGCATGTAAAGAGCGCGGCTGTGAACTTCATTGTTAAATAGTTTAAAAAATAGTCAGCCAAAAAAAATTATTCACTAATCTTCCTCATTACCATTATTCCATCTCTCACTGGCAACAACACATTTTCAACACGTATATCGTCCTGCACCTTGCGATTAAATTCTATGATGGCCTTTGTATCTTTATCAGGCTTCTCATCAAGAACCTTGCCGCTCCACAACACATTGTCCGCCAGAATATATCCCCCTAAAGGTACGCGATTGATCACTAAATCGTAATAACGAACGTAATTTTCTTTATCTGCATCAATGAAAACAAGGTCAAAACTCGTTTGAAGAGTTGGAATAATCTCCAACGCATTTCCAATTCTGTAATCTAGTGCGTTAGAAAAACCAGATGTTTTAAAATACCCCAGTACGGCATTCTCCAATTCTTCATTTATATCAATGGTAATCAGCTTTCCTCCGGGTTTTAATCCTTCTGCCAGGCAAAGGGCTGAATAGCCCGTATAAGTTCCAATTTCAAGAATCGTGGTCGGCTTAACCATGTGACTTATCATGGAGAGAATTCGTCCTTGCATATGCCCCGATAACATGCGAGGCATTAACACATGGGCATTGGTCTGTCTGTTTATCACTTTGAGAATGTCACGTTCAGGTGAGGTGTGATCTTCTGCATATTTTTGAATGGAGGTTGGTATAAAGTCCATATGCTATTATTGTTTACCCGGTACCATTTTTAAGTAACTTAACTTTTTAGGATCAAACATTTCCTGTGCAATTGCCTGAAGCTTATGAGCACTTGTTTCGTCAATAGTCTGAAAGATTTCTTCTAACGTAGGCACGCTACCTCTGTTCAGGATGCTGCGGCCCATCATCATCATGTGGCTTAAATTATTTTCTTCTGTCATGGCCAGTTGTCCCTTGATCTGCTCTTTCCCAGCTAATAATTGTCGCGCGGTTAGTGGTTTTTCACAAAAACTATTCAATTCCTTATGCACGAGACTGATTGCTTTATCTAATTGCTTTGGATCCGTTCCAAAAAATACGGCAAACATACCTGTATCGGTATACGAAATGTAGTGGGCATCAATCGAATACACGAATCCGTATTTTTCTCGCAGAGAAAGATTTAATCGTGAGTTCATTCCGGGTCCACCCAACATATTGACTAGCATAAAAAATGGAATTCGGTTGTCGTGCAGCATGTGATACGCATCTCTGCCTATTGCGCATTTTGCTTGTTTCACTGGCCGGTGCAGCTCTTTTTCGCGAGGCTTATATACATTTGCCTTTTTTCTGTTGACCTTTCTTTCTGATCGTTTAACTTCAAAATACTTTTTAGCCAGGCTGACAACTTTATCAACTGAAAGATTTCCTACACAACTGAACACAATTCTTCGTGTGTCTACGTGTTCTTTAAAGAAAGAAAGAAAGTCGTTACGTTTAAACGATTTTACCGTTTCTGACTTACCCAAAATATTCATTCCCATCGGGTGGTTCTGATACATGACGGCTTCAAACTCATCCTGCAAGGAATCATCAGGGTTATCAAGATACATGGCCATCTCCTCCAAAATTACTCCTCGCTCTTTTTCGATTTGCGCCACTGGGAAAATGGAATTGAAAGTGATATCAGCCAACACATCCATAGCAAGTTCGGCATATTGATCACGCACGGAGGCAAAGAAAACCACCCGCTCTTTATCTGTAAAGGCATTGAGTTCACCCCCTATTGAATCAAGACTACTGATAATATTGAGTGAGTTTCGTTTACGTGTACCCTTGAAGGCCATGTGCTCCCAAAAGTGTGCGATCCCCTGATTTGCGGTAGATTCATCCCTGCTTCCAACATCTAAAAAGACTCCACCATGAAAGATTTTTGTTGAAGCAACCTGCTGATAGATGACGCGTATTCCATTGGAGAGTGTAAAAGTATGTTGATTTTCCATGCCGGGAACAAAATTACGCCTTTCAGGGTACCGTCCCAACTACGAACACTTTTGCCCGACAGCGGTCAAAGAGTTTACATTTCTTTCTGTTTTTTGTTATAATTCTGAAACAAATTAACTGGCATAACTATTGTAAAATTTTTACCATGGAAACACGTAATGTTAAAACCTGCTTCACGATCACCTTTACCGATGAACAATTCAACCGCGCCAAGACTTATGTGGAAGACATGAAACGTCATCCCAACAGAGTCTTCTGGAAAGGTAAGGAAGGTAAAACAGAAAGCGAACTGATTATTGAGCAGATTGCACACCGCATTCTTTCCGGATTCTATAATGACGATCCGCTGAATGCAAGCCGACACATTATGCGCATGGACAGTGCTGTGAATGGTAACTAAGTTTTAGGTTCAAAGTTTAATGTGTAAAGTTTCGTGAGCACCAAACCTTGAACTTGAAACATTGAATTTATATTCTTTCCAGTACTTTTTTGATTAGTGAATCAATAACCTTATCAGGATCTTTAGAAAATTTATTTTTTACGCGATTGGCAATGATGGCATTTACGCTCAGCACTTCATGACCTAAGAGACGTCCCATAGCATAATAGCCTGCTGTTTCCATTTCAAAATTAGTGAGCCAGAATTCGCTACTCTTATTGTGATAATAATTTAAATTCTCCAGAAGCTTAGGTAGACGGGTGGCTGCACGAACCTTCCTTCCCTGTGGTGCATAAAAGCCAGGCGTGGTAACCGTATTCCCCGAAATCATGTCTGACCCAATGTGTTCTTTTAAAACTTCAGATCCTTTTACCACATACGGAGTAAAGGGTAAATTGCATTTTTCCTGAATATCGGCTGCAATTTTCTTTTCAAAAACATCCATCGGTAAATCATAAAACTGCATGAGGTTGTCAAGCCCAACCGCATAGTTTGAAACAAGGTGTGAACCCAATGGAATATCTTCCTGCAACGCCCCGGAAGTACCAACCCGAACAATCTTCAGTTTTTTCTTCCTGCTTTTCGGTTCACGAGTTTTTAAATCAATATTAACCAATGCATCAATTTCTGTAAGAAAGATTTCAATATTATCGGTACCGATGCCCGTACTGATGACCGTGATTTTCTTTCCGTTGAACCTACCAACATGCGTGATAAATTCTCGCTTATTCATTTCAAACTCCACTTCATCGAAATATTGACTCACCTTATACACGCGGCTTGGATCGCCCACGGTGATGATCGTATCTGAAATATGTTTAGACAACAGGTTCAAATGGTAAACACTGCCGTCCGGATTAAGAATAAGATCGGTCTCAGATATTTTCACAAATGATTTAGTTTTTAATGGGTTGTGCAGGATTCCCAAATACAGTTTCACCAGCTTTTACAGGGCCGATTACAACTGAGCCTGCCCCAATACGGGCACCTTTACCAATAGTAACACCTGATACAACGGTAACGCCTGATCCAACAAATGCTTCTTCTTCAATTTTCACACCCGAACTGATCACACTTCCCGGTCCGAGTTGAACGAAATCACCTAACGAAACCTCTGCACCAACAATACAACCTGCTTGAATCACGCAATGATTTGAGATTTTCGCTCCTACCGAAATCTTTATCCCTTGGTCAATGAAATTACCATAGCCTAACTCAACATGTTTGGAAATGAACGCATTCTGATGAACTGCATTCACAGGTTGCACGTGTCGTACATCGTGAAGCATCTTCACCAGACTTTTTCTTAACCTGTTATCATCTATAGCTATGAAAGCTTCACATTTTTTTCCAATAAGTTTCAAAAAGCTATCCTCATCGGTGCTTCCTAAAATAAATGTTTCATCAAGTTCTTTATTATGGAGGGCTTTATTATCGTCTAAAAAACCATAGACAACATTGCCATTGATTTCAAAAATTTCTTTTGCCGCACGGCCCAGGTAATTGGCACCGAAAATAATAACAGGATTCTCCATAGTTTTTAATGAATGGCAAAGGTAGCCCTCCGGAGTTAACGGGACAAGTCGGATATGTCAACAT
>JANNQJ010000239.1:0-26880 GCA_031400675.1 Cyclobacteriaceae bacterium | reverse complement strand
TAGAGAAGACCGAGTTGGGTGGGGTTTGCTTAAACTGGGGGTGTATTCCTACAAAGGCCTTATTGAAAAGCGCCAATGTTTTCGAATACATCCAGCATGCGAAAGATTACGGTATAGAAGTGAAGGATGCGAAAGCGGATTTTGGATCAATCGTTAAGAGAAGCCGCGAAGTAGCCGGGGGCATGAGCAAAGGAATTCAATTTCTGTTCAAGAAAAATAAAATTGATCATATAGCCGGTACAGCAAAATTGAAGAAGGGTGGTAAAGTAGAGGTTGCAGATGCCGCTGGAAAGAAAATAGATTACGAAGCAAAGAATATCATTGTAGCAACTGGAAGTCGCGCGCGCGAATTGCCGAATATTAAAATTGATGGGAAGAAAATCATTGGCTATCGCGAAGCAATGGTAATGCCGGAGCAACCAAAAAAATTGCTAGTGATTGGTTCAGGTGCAATCGGTGTTGAGTTCGCATATTTCTATAACACGCTGGGAACAGAGGTAACGATTGTAGAGTTTTTACCGAACGTTGTTCCGGTGGAGGATGTAGAAGTTTCTAAGGCGCTGGAGAAGTCGTTCAAAAAAACAGGGATGACGATTTATACAAGTTCGGAAGTAACGAAAGTTGATACTTCTGGTAGAGGCTGCGTAGCAACTGTGAAAACCCCAACAGGCGAAATAAAAATCGAGGCCGATGTTGTATTGTCGGCAGTGGGAGTTGCCACCAATATTGAAGGCATTGGATTGGAAGATGTTGGTGTAAAGACTGATAAAGGCCGCGTTGTTGTTGATGACTACTACAAAACCAATGTTGCTGGCGTGTACGCGATCGGAGACATTGTAAAAGGTCCTGCATTGGCGCACGTTGCATCTGCAGAAGGAATTATTTGTGTTGAGAAAATGGCAGGTCAAAATCCTCATCCATTAAATTATAATAATCTTCCGGGTTGTACATACTGCAGTCCAGAGATTGCGTCTGTTGGATACACCGAAGAGGCTGCCAAGAAAGCGGGGTATGAAATTAAAGTTGGTAAATTTCCGTTCACGGCATCTGGCAAAGCAAAGGCTGCCGGTGCTTCTGATGGTTTCGTAAAATTAATTTTCGATGCAAAATATGGTGAGTGGCTTGGTGCTCATTTCATTGGAGCGAATGTGACGGAGATGATTGGGGAGGTTGTTGTCGCCAGAAATCTTGAAACTACCGGCCATGAAATTATTAAATCGGTTCACCCCCACCCGACCATGAGCGAGGCCATTATGGAAGCGGCTGCAGCGGCTTATGGGGAAGTAATTCATTTGTAAAACAATACAAATAATCACCACGAAATTATCAAAGTTTTAAAAAGCCTATGAAGTAAACTTCACCTGCTTTCTAAAATTCCGCCTCTAATGCATCGCATCCTCAAAATGAACCACTTCTGTCTTAAACCCAGTTTTCACTGAAATAATATCAAACCGGATATTTCCATTCCAGTTACTTTCAAACATATAGTGCTCTGCTGCCTCAAAAATCTTAGTTACTTTTTTAGCATCGACAAAATCTTCTGGCTCTCCAAACGATGAAGAACTGCGTGTTTTAACCTCGACAAACACCAGTAGCTCTTTCTGCTTAACAATCAGATCAATTTCAGCATGTTTGTAGCGATAGTTTCTGATAACAATTTCATAACCTTTTTTCTGCAGGAAACTTGCTGCGAGATCCTCTCCCTCATTGCCGGTTTTAATTTTATCACTCATCTAAAAATGTTCTACATTTGATTCGAATTTACAGGTATGTCTACGACAAAAAAATATATTGAAGGCTTTACCCTCCAGTTAGGCGAGGCATTAAAAATTGGCCAATCGCTTGATCTTGTCCGTCCGGGGAGCGATATCCGGAATATTGTCATTGCTGGTATGGGGGGTTCGGGCATTGGCGCCAACCTGGTGGATTCGCTAACCTTCGGGCGTATTCCAATTCCCATTACGGTTTGTAAAAGTTATAATATCCCGCAGTTTGTGAGTCCGCATACACTATTTGTAGCAAGTTCATACAGTGGTAATACTGAAGAAACAATTGCCGCACTTAATAAGGCATTGCTCAAACGGGCACATTGTATTGTCATCGCTTCCGGGGGAAAAATTCTAGACATCGCCCGTGAGTATAATTTGTTTTATATCCAGCTGCCCGCGGGTTCTCCCAGCCCGCGTGCCATGCTGGGCTTTAACATGATTTCGCTGCTCTCATTACTGTATCACACAAACCTGATCGGGGCAGCGTTCATTAAAGAAACAGAAAATTCGATCGAGCACCTTGACCGTAGCGAAAAGGCGATTCAAACCGAGGCTGAAATCATTGCTAAAAAGCTAAAAGGAAAGTTTCCAATCATTTATTGTGATAGCCGTCTGCATGCTATGGCAATGCGTTTTCAACAGCAATTGAATGAGAACTCAAAACAACTGGCGCATGTAAATACATTTCCTGAAATGAACCACAACGAATTAGTGGGCTGGAAATTCCCGGAAGCTATTTTGCCGATGCTTCAGGTCATGTATTTATATTCCGATCACGACCACGAGCGCGTTGAAAAACGTATGGAGATTTGTCGAGAAATATTTGAGAAAAAATCAAACGGCATTATTGATATCATCGGAGAAGGTGCGTCATTGTTGGAACAATACTACTACCTGATTCACCTGACTGATTGGATCTCGTTTTACTTGGCCAAAGAAAATGGTGTAGAGCCCGATCCGATAGAAATGATCGATTACCTGAAAACAGAGTTGGGAAAATCTTAAGTGAACAAGGTTATAAACCGACATACCGAATTTATTGACCTCGGACTCATTGATTATAAAGAAGCCTGGGATCGCCAGACTGAATTATTTAATAGCATCCTCGCAGTAAAGTCTGAAAATCGGAACCTTACGAACAACCTGCCTACCGGACAGTCAGGCGAACAACGACTAACAAACAATTATTTACTTTTCTGCGAGCATCCACACGTGTACACGCTTGGCAAAAGTGGAGATGAAAGCAATCTGTTAATCAAAAAAGAAGATCTTCATACTATTGGGGCAACGTACTATCACATCAACCGGGGTGGTGACATTACGTACCATGGACCCGGGCAACTGGTAGTATACCCTGTAATTGACCTTGAAAATTTCTTTACAGATATCCACCAGTACATGCGATTATTGGAAGAAGCTGTGATTCAAACTTTAAAAGAATTTAGTGTGACTTCGAGGCGCATCCCCGGGTTAACGGGTGTGTGGCTCGACTTTGAGGATGATAAAACCGCTAGAAAAATCTGTGCGTTGGGTGTAAAGACGAGTCGGTGGGTAACGATGCACGGGTTGGCTCTCAATGTGAATACGGATCTATCGTATTTTAATCATATGATTCCCTGTGGCATTCGTGATAAGTCCGTGACTTCATTGGATAAGGAAATCGGTCATCAGGCAGATATGCCTCGTATGAAGGATACTCTTAAAAAGAAAATTGCTGAGCTTTTTAGGATGGAGTTGCAGTAGACACGAAGGCCTCTTTATCCTACAATTGTGTACTTTTAGAGTATAATTTTGTGAGATGGCACCCGAACTCCGCGACATCCTTTTTCTCGACATTGAAACTGTAGCCTGTACCGACAATTTTCAATCCCTGAACGAACGGCTGAAAGTACAGTGGTCACGCAAAGCCGGTTTTTTAAAGCGGGAAGAGAACATGGCGGATGAAGAATTGTTCCATGAGCGCGCGGGAATCTATGCTGAGTTTGGAAAAATCATTTGCATCGTAGTTGGAAAACTTTACGAAAAGGAGTCTGGGGAGTTAGGTCTGAAAACAAAAGCTTTCTTCGATCATGATGAAGGACAGCTGTTACGGGAATTTAAAAACATGCTCGAAAAAATGGATAGCGCCAACGTCCGTCTTTGCGCACATAACGGAAAGGAATTTGACTTTCCATACATGAGCCGAAGAATGCTGGTGCATGGAATTACGTTACCATCCGTGTTGAATCTCTCCGGGCGCAGGCCGTGGGAAAATCCGCATTTGGATACAATGGAATTATGGAAATTTGGCGATTACAAACACTACACCTCACTTGATTTATTAGCTACTATTTTCAATATCCCAACCAGCAAAAACGATATGGATGGAAGTCAGGTAAACCATGTGTACTATAAGGAAAAAAACTTCGAAAAGATTAAGACCTATTGTGTCAGTGACGTAGTCGTTTTGACACAACTATTTTTAAAACTTAAAGGAATGACGCTGATAGACGAAAAGAACATCGTCCAAACAGCTTAAGTAATATGAGCAAAAGAAAGAAAACAAAAGACTCTCCCGATAAAAATATCATCGCGAAGTTTCATACTTCCATACTTGAATTATTAGGAAGTCAGCCTGGCCGGGCATATTCGATAAAGCAAATCGTAAAAAAATTAGGGCTGAAGAAAAGAGATGATATAAAAATTGTCACCGTACTGATTTACGAACTGGAAGAGAGCGGAAAAATCAAAGAACTCAGCAATGGAACCTATAGCACAGGCAAAAACAAAACCGGTATAGAGACAACCGGTGTTTCAGGTATTGTAGATCATGTAAACGCACGCTTTGCGTATGTGCGGATTGGTGAGGGTAAATCTGATGTGTACGTTAAAACCCGTGATCTTGGTTCGGCCATGGATGGTGATACAGTTGCACTCAGCATCAGCCAAAGTAGACAGGGAGAACACCCCGAAGGCCGGGTGGTAGGGGTATTGAAAAGGAATCGTACACGCTTTGTTGGCAAACTTGAACTTTCGAAAAACTATGCGTTCGTTGTTCCTGATTTCAGAAAGGTTCATCAGGATTTTTTTGTGTATCCCGAACACATCAACGGAGCCAAAAGCAACGACAAAGTTATTGTAGAGATTATTGAGTGGGCATCGGGCGACAAAAACCCTACTGCTAAAGTAGTTGACATTTTAGGAAAAGCAGGCGAAAACGATGCCGAGATTCATTCCATCATGGCAGAATTCGGATTGCCGTTTGAGTTCCCGGAAAAAGTAGAAAAAGAAGCCAATAAAATTGATGAGGGTTTTACTCCTGCTGAGATTAAAAAGCGTTGGGACTTCCGCAATACATTAACTTTTACAATTGATCCTGAAGACGCAAAGGATTTTGATGATGCTTTGTCAATAGAGTTATTACCCGATGGCAATTACCAGATTGGAGTCCACATTGCCGATGTAACGCATTATGTAAAAGCAGATACTGAATTGGAGAAAGAGGCGCTCGATCGCGCGACCTCGGTTTATTTAGTGGACCGTACGATCCCCATGCTTCCGGAAAAACTTTCGAATGGACTTTGCTCATTGCGGCCCAAGGAAGATAAGTTCACCTTTGCTGCCGTGTTTGACATGGATTTGAATGGAGTCATTAAAAAAGAGTGGTTCGGTCGCACCATCATCCACTCTGACCATCGCTTCTCGTATGAAGGTGCGCAGGAAGTGTTGGAAACAGGTAAGGGAACCTTTGCGAAAGAACTTAAAACACTGAACGATCTCGCACACAAACTTCGCAAAGAGCGTTTTAATCAGGGCGCTGTCAATTTTGAAACGACAGAAGTAAAATTCAAACTCGATGAAAAGGGCAAACCGTTAGCGGTGATTCCAAAAGTCAGGAAGGATGCGCACAAGCTTATTGAAGAGTTTATGTTGCTGGCCAATAAGCAAGTAGCCAGATTCATTTACAATCAGAAAAAAGGAGAAGATAAAAACACCTTTGTGTACCGTACGCATGATCTTCCAGATCCTGAAAAGGTTCAAAACTTTGCGCTGTTCGCGAAACAGTTTGGACATAAACTCAACGTGGACGACAAGGCTATTTCTCGTTCGCTAAATAAATTGATGGAAGAAGTAGAGGGCAAACCTGAACAAGGTGTATTACAGTCTTTAGCGGTTCGCTCGATGGCAAAAGCCAAATACACGACTGAAGCTAAAGGACACTTTGGTTTGGCTTTCGATCACTATACGCACTTTACATCTCCTATTCGCAGATATCCCGACATGATGGTGCACCGATTATTACAGCATTATCTGGATCAGGGAAAATCGGTGAACAAAAAAGATTTTGAGGAAAAGTGTTTGCACTCATCTGAGCGTGAAAAACGAGCAGCCGATGCAGAGCGTGCCTCCATCAAATACAAACAGGTCGAGTACATGTCGATGATGGATCCAAGCAAGACCTACGATGGCTTGATCTCCGGTGTAACCGAGTGGGGAATTTTTGTGGAGATCATCGAAACCAAATGTGAAGGAATGATTCGCCTGGCTGACATGGATGACGACTATTACGAATACGATGAAAAAAATTATTGCGTAGTAGGCCGCAGAAGGAGAAAGATTTTTACGCTCGGTGATCAGGTGCGGGTGCGAGTAAAGAAGACTGATGTAGACAAGCGAATGATCGATCTTGTATTCGCTAAAGATAAAAAATTGTCAGAATTAGAATCCTCAGAATTTTAGAATTCGCAAAATGGAGAAATATCTACTAACCTATGCGATTATTGGGTGCGCCATGAAAGTTTATAACTCATTGGGTAAGGGCTTTGTGGAAGTAATTCCACCTTGGTCTGTGTCCGCACTGACTTCCACCTTGGTCTGTGTCCAAACAGACCAACCAAAAAAAAATTTCTTTTCGGACTGTGAGGACACAATCCGAGGTAACGGACTTCTAATTAATTTCGGCTTCACAAGCCTTCAATATGAATTGATCTTTAATCCGAAGTTCAATCATTCTGTTCATTCTTAAATTTTGCAAATTCTGATCCGGACAATGATTGCTAACTATCAAAAGTTAATCGAACAGGAAATCAAGAAAAATAAGTTTGGTAAACAACCTGCTTCACTCTATGAGCCTATCCGCTATTTGATGGGGCTTGGTGGAAAGCGTATGCGCCCGATATTAACGCTTCTTGCATATTCTCTTTACAAAGACAATGTGAAAGAAATCGTGCCCTATGCAGTGGCAGTTGAAGCCTTCCACAACTTCACCCTCATGCATGACGACATCATGGACAAAGCCCCCCTCCGCAGAGGAAATGCCACTGTGCATGAAAAATGGAATGTGAATACGGCAATCTTATCCGGTGATGTGATGCTAATCAAAGTATACGATATGATGCTATCGCTTGAGCCGGGCAAATTGAAAGGCGTATTAAAAGCACTCAACCAATGCGCAGCAGAAGTGTGCGAGGGTCAACAGTGGGATATGGAGTTTGAAACCATGAATACCGTTCGGGAGGCTCAATACATTGACATGATTCGTCAGAAGACTGCCGTATTACTAGGGTTTAGTTTAGAGTTAGGTGCCATCCTTGCCGATGCTCCTTTGAAAGATCAACAGGCACTGAAAGATTTCGGGGTCAATATTGGTATCGGGTTTCAATTGAAAGATGATTTATTAGACGCTTATGCCGATCCAAAAAAATTCGGCAAGCAGGTTGGGGGTGATATTATCGCTAACAAAAAAACGTATTTGTTGATCCAGGCACTTGAAAAAGCTAAAGGAAAACAAAAGCAAGAACTTAACTTATTACTTACAACCAAAAAGTTTAGTCCAAAGAAAAAAATAAGTGCCGTAAAGGCGATCTACGATTCACTGAACATTCCTGAACTCACCGAAAAAAAAGTGAATCAATCCTTTGATAAGGGTTTTAAAAGTCTTGAATCACTTACTAGTAATTCTCACGAAAAAACAGTGTTAAGAAAATTTGCAGAAAATCTTATTGAACGGCAGGCTTGACAAACAACTTATAAAACAAATCACTCAACATCTTTCGTGAGTATGCAGTCTCCGCCAACCTCCTAGCCTCAGTCTGGTAAACTTTTAACTGGCCAGGATTATTAATAAACGGAGTGATCTTGCTTACAAATTCTTGAGCATTGTTCGAACCAACATAAACACCACACTGACTTTGCTCAATTTCTTCTTTCATCCAACCCTTCACATTCACAATTATCAGTTTCCCAGCTGCCAATGCATCAAAATACTTATTGGGAGAACCTGTTTCGAGTACAGGCAACGCCTTGAAGCTTACAAAAGCTGCATCCGTAACATTCATCACTTCACGAACACCTTCCCGATTCTGAACCGGGATAAAAGAAAGATTGGTTAATACTTTCTGCTCTACGATTTGTTTCAGTTTATCCAATTCTGCTCCTTCTCCGCAAATTAAAAAGTGAACAGGTAGTTTGGCTTGATGCGAAGCTTCCGCACAATCAATCACATATTCCAAGCCGTTGGCTAATCCAAGGGTCCCGATATACGATACCACAAATTTGTTCTGCACCGAAAATTTAGCTTCCAGATCCGGTCGTTTAGGTTCGGGTTTATAAAAATCCGTATCGGCCATGTTTGGTATGACATGGATTTTTTTTTCTGTGCCTTTCTGTTGAATCTCCTGCTTAATCGCTTCCGATAATGCCACAATAGCATCCGCTCTTTTATAAATTGATTTTTCAAGCTTGTATAAAACTAATTTGAGAACAGGATTCTTTATGATTCCTAATTGAACTGGTGCGTCTGGCCACAGGTCACCCACTTCAAAGTAATAGGGAATTTTGTAGCGCAGCTTGATCCAGATAGCAGCAATACCGATCGTGAGTGGCGTAGAAATCGCATAACAAACATCCGCATCTTTAAACTGTCCTGCCTCCTGTACAATGCTCCAGATAAATTTCAGAAAAGAAGAAACACGTTTAAAAAAACCAAACCTGTTGTCGTATGGAATGGGCAGGTAATGAACTTCAATTCCTTCTATTATTTCCTTTTTAATCGTTGAGGCATTGTGGGTCGTAATGACAACGGTGGTAATCCCATTATCGGCCAAGGCTCTGGCCAAGTAATAGGAACGCAACGCCCCTCCCGTCAGTGGGGTTTTAAAATACTGATGGAGTACGAGCACTTTCACGTTGTAAAGAAAACAAAAAAGATCATAGTCATTAGACTACATTCTTCGCGAAATCGCACTTGCCACCCCAATCGGGCATTTGCAAGTGTATAATCAGGGGTGGCATCTTTACCAAAAGACGTATTGACTTCACTCTGTTCAGCCGCTGGATTTACCTCAAGTTGAAACTGAAACAAAGTAACTGATACCGTGCAGAAATCTGGTATGTGAGTGGAGGAATTAGAGGAATCGGTTTGTTTTTGGAAGTAGTTGCATGCACGTACTTAACCTGGTCGGCCAATTGAAACGAAGGGTGAAATAGGATAAATGAATTTTATTTCAACTCCACAGCAACCCCATCCTAAGTTGAAACAGCTTGGCAATCGTTTGTGCACGGTTTTTTGCCTCATCAGCAATCGGTCCGGTAAATTCTGAATCTACGGTTTCAGTGAATAATTTCAACCAGCGAGTAAAGTGTATCTGCGTAATGGGGAGGCCCATGTGTTTTGATAATGGACTACCGTTGTAGGACATATCGCCTAGCAAGATGGATGACCAGAAATTGTACATGACGGGGAGATGATGCGGCCAATCCACATGAGCAAACACAGGAGCCAGCAATACATCTTCCCTAACTTTATAATAAAAGGAATCTACTAAATGAATTACTTCTGCGCGCGATGCAATGTCTTTCATACAATAGGTTTAGATTGTGTTTTATACTTCCAAGTTAGGATCTTTCCTTGTGCCAAGAAGAAAGAGTGCGCTGGCAACAAAGAGTGGCAGCGATATTATCAGAAATAAGCCAAGTTGATTGTAGGTCCCAAAAAACCAAATCGAAATCCCAAAAAGTATGATTGTAGCAATTGCACTCCAAACAAATTTATTCCAAAGAAAAATTAGAATGAGCACGATTGGAATCGGAGGAAGCACATGTTGCAGACCATCGCCTGTTATGCCTTCACCAAAGGCAAACAATAAAAAAAAGGCACTATAGGCTACCAGAAATAATCGCGCTAGCAGGATAAAGTAGTTCATATCCAAATCCTAGCTTAAAGCGACTCAAGCGCCTTACGCAAATGCTTATAGGCTAATTGTACTTCATCTTTAAAGTCATCATATTTTTCCTTCCCCGAACCCAATTTCTCTTTCGCGGAGGTCTTCAATTTATCAATAACCCTGCTGGCGTCATTCATTTTTTCTTTGAAACTATCTTTTACTTCAAACTTCTTTAAGAGAAATTTCAATCGCAGAATTTCCACTTTAAGTTTGAAAGCTTCAATCTCCTGACTAAATGAATCTACCTCAATTGATTGTTTAAACTTTCCCTTAATTTCATTCTCAAGTGCCTGCAACGAATTAAGGATTTTTTTTGACTGTTCATCAAAAGCGTCCGCAGTATCAGCCCTCCCTAAGGCCAGTTGCAATTCAAGTTCTTCAAATTTTGCTTTGCTCACGTTCACCATTTCCTGCATCACAGAAGATGCAAATTTGTGTTTCAATTCAGATACTTGCGTCCTGAATTCTTTCTTAACTTCTTCAAACTTATCCTTCGCTTCAGCTTTTCCCAAAGCCAGTTGCACCGCCAATTCATCCAATTCCTGCTGGGCCTTTGTCAGTTTACCGGTAATTTTTTCCAGAATTGTCTTTTCTGTTCCTTTCGTTTCGGCTTCCATAATTGTAGGTTTAATTGGGTAATATCTAAATCAATTCAACTTACGCATATACCCCTTAAAACGATATGATCGTTGTCATCTGATGAACTGATTTTCCTTAGTATGATGAAAATCATTCACGGTATTTTAAAAATTGCGTAACTCAACAGGTCAATCACGTTAAAATGAACTTTTGGAGGTTTTAGCCGGGCTTAACAAAGAAGACTTCTTACTGAATTAGACACTTCCACATTAATGAATGTACACCGTGAAATCTTTTCTTCCAAAGAATCATTGCTGCGGTCTCTGTCTCACGTTAAACTTACCCATACCAGCCCGATGCGTTTGAGTTTCTCCCTGAGGCATATTAACGGATAATTGTCATTTAACCCCATGACATTTATCATAATGGAATAAGTGCTGTCGGCAGTACATTGACCATCATATTTAAATAATGGAAGTATGAAAAAATAATTGGAACTATATTCATTCTCTATGCGGGTTGCAGCGGAATTACTGTGCACTCAGATTATGATCGTGACGTTAACATGAAGCCATATAACACTTATGGCTGGGCAGAGACCAAAGACATTGAAGCCAAAAACAATCCTTTATACTACAATGAGCTTAGCGATAAGCGGAGAATATCCAAAATTTCGGTGACCACTACCTAGCCCTACAGTCTATTGAACGGAGCAAGAAATTGATTAAGTAACACATTTCAGGATACCATTCAGTGCTATCAATTTAATCCTATGAAAATACAAATTAACGATCACCGGAAAATCTTTGCCATCCAGGAGGAGTTCAGCAAACTCTTTCCTCACTTGAAAATTGAATTCTTGGGGAAACCAAACAAGGTAGGAAGTCCCGCTTCAACGAAAATTTATAAAGCCAGTAAAATAATTGGCGATTGTAGAATCCAGCATACCTCTGGGGAACTGACGATTACTCCCATGATGACAGCCGCTGATCTCAAGCAGGTACTCAGTGATAAATATGGATTGTCGATTGCGCTATTTCGTCAGACGGGATCACAATGGGTAGAAACAACCAACAATAATAAGCTCAGTTTGCAGGAGCAAAATGAAGAGAATCTGTTTTAAGCCTGACCAGTTATGGCTAATTACTGAGACAAAAATAATCCTTGTTAAAAGCACTCATGCAGTAACCTCGGTACTGTTTGTTACAATTATATCGAGCGGCTTTGATGTTGTTCAATAATTTCTTTCAAGGGATCAGGATTAAATTTAAAGCGGCTCAAACTAGCTGCAAAAGAAAGCTATTGATAATAATCGTTCACCAGTCGAACAATTTCTTTTTTGTCAGCGAGGCATTCAGATTTGATTACTATGCACTTCTTACGAACGGATTCATCATTTTTATTTTTCTGGAGTTCGAGAAATACCTGCTTATCATGTAACTGGCCAATAGCATCTTGCATTTCGTTGTAGAACTTGGCTTCTTCCCCTTTCAACTTACCTTCAACTTCCGATAAATAGATTACTTCTTTAATAGCTTTTCGAACCTTGTGAATAATGTTCATTCGAAGTTTGGGATAGAGCTTTGATTTAACTTCTTTCTTTTTCTTTCTTACATATTGTTTAAAATCATCGCGATGAACTTTCTTGGTAACGATTGCCAGTTTATCTCCATTTTTTCTTGCCACTTTGATAAATTCAGGTATATCAGATTCAAAGGCTGCACATAACGCCTCCATATTTTCAGTTAACGGATTGTCTTTACTCTCGTTTCCCTGCTGTTCAGACTGCAATTTATTTAACACATCGGGTTCGCGAATATCACCTGCCCTGCGGAAAATTTCCCGAAAGGGAATGAAATTCTTATGCGCTTTAAATCCATTCGTGCAGACGCTACTAGCTTCAAGAATTGCCTTTATCCTTTTTATATCTACACGGATTTGATGCAGGGTTTCCGTTTCCCAGGAACGGCCGTACTTTTTCAGATGGTTAATCAGTGACTTAATCTGACGATCTGTAAATTTCTCAAAACGTTTCATCTGTCATTTTATTGAGTGTTCTTCGAGTTTACTTCTGCAAGAGAATATCTAATTCAAATACAATGGTGACTTGACATTTATTCCGTTCACCTTCTGGTGAGAGTATCCAGAAAAGGCAAAGAGAATGAACCTGAAAGAAACTTCTAACTGATTTCAGCATAAAGCTCTTGATTCAACGACACAGAAGACGTGACTGTTAATAGTGCGGAAGATGATAATTGTCAGGGTTTTATAGAACAAATCTCATAGGCATTTTCTCTCCATCAGATTAGCTTCAATAATAGATTAAGACGCTTGATCTCTTGTGCCTTGCTTAGGAACTAATAAATAAAATGCTTATGAAAACATCAATCAACACATGGGAAGAGGCTTTGATAATGGAAATGGAAAACCTTTATTGCAGCGAAAAAAAGGTCAGCGCGGGATTGAATAAGCTGTCGGAGGCGATACATTCAGAAAAGCTTCATAGTATACTCTCCCGCTATGCAGAAACTGCGGAGAACAAACGATTAAAAATAGATCGTATATTTTCCTACTTAAACCATGAACCGAATGCTTGTCATACCAGTGTCATTGATGAGATAATCAATGAAACATTGTCAAGGATAAAATTCGCTGAAGATTCAAAGTTTCAGGATCTGATTTTAATTACTTGCTTGCAACGAATCAATGCCTATGCAAATTGTGCGTATGGGGCATCCCTGCGCTATGCAATAGAACTTGAACTGGATACGGTAGCTGATCTGCTGGAAGTAATGATCAGTTGGCAGTTGACATTCGAAAGGGAATTGATGCAAATCGCAGACAGTGAATTTAAAAATGGAGCAATGTCCACGACAGGCTGATGATTAAATAGGAATTTGGTTTGAATGTTAATTCAATAAACTTTTTGGAGTTGCTTTATTACATCGGCTTTTTCAATATAACCCGTGTTTGTCCATGCAAGGGTTTTGCTTTTGTAAACTTGCAAGAAAGGCAGCGCATCAATTTTTAACTCTTTGCAAAGTCCAGGATTGTCATCGGTATTAATACGGATTACTAAAACCTCGTTGGTCATTTCTTTTGAAATCTCCTGTAAATAGGGTTCCATTTTCTTGCAAGGGGCACACCAGTCAGCATAAAAATCAATCAGTACAACTTTATCTCCAACAATCAGGTTATTAAAATCTTGGAGAGTCATTCCCATCGATCGAACTTTGGTACTCGATGTTTCCGGAAGGTCGGCACTTCTCCATTTCAACAATCCGCCATTTAGTTCATACACTTCTCTAAACCCATTTGACCGCATTTGGCTCGAGGCCTCTGAGCTTCGAACACCACTTAGGCAATACACAAAAACAGGTTTCGATTTGTCAAGTTTTGCAATTTGACTAACAAAATTAGATACATTCCAATCAACATTAACAGCGTTGCGCAAATGTCCCTTTGAAAACTCGCCCGGTGTGCGCACATCCAGAATGGGGGCTGTAGGGAACTGTTTTATTTTTGCCTCAAATTCAAGTGCCGAAAGATTGGTCCGCGTACCTTGTCCGTTCGAGCAGTTGTTCAACAATGCCACTAGCATAAAAAAGGCAACTGGTCTCAACTGTGCCATCCGGTTAATTTGCATGTTGGTTAATAATTCGTTCAAGTTCACTGGCTAGTATTACACCCGATTGCCGCCATTTTATTTCTCCCCGTTTAAAAAGAATGAGGGTTGGTACACCCTGGATGCGGAAGGTGTTTAAAACCTGTGGTGTTTTGTCCACATCAATTTTTAAAATAGTCGCTTTGCCACCAACATTTGCCTTTAACTCTTCTAAAATGGGTTTCATCGCCTTACAAGGTCCGCACCATTCGGCATAAAAGTCCACTAACGTAGGGGTCTCGCTTTTAATGATCTCTGAAAATGTATTGGCCATGCTATTTTATTTTATACTGCAAACTACCCCAGCTACCTCCGTTGTAAACTTGTGTATAACCGATTGATTTTAAGCTGCTTTTAGCAGTTGCGCTACGCATACCCGATGCACAACAGGTAATGATAGGCTTAGTTTTGTCTTTCAATTGGGACAAGTTGCTGTTCAAGCGGTCAACTGGAATATTAATAGAGCCGTTGATGTGTCCGCTTGCATATTCACCTTTGGTGCGAACATCTAAAATAATAGCGCCTTGCTTAACGAGTCCAGCGTAATCTATTTTTGGGCCGAGGCCAAGCAAATTCTTTATCGTTTGTATCATAACTCTTATGCTGTTTTTTGAGATTGATAATCGTGTACATCCAACCAGGAACCTCCGTTAACACATTCAATGCCTTCTTGGGAAAGATAACGATGCGCCTGTCCACTTCGGTTACCCGATGCGCAACACAAGACCAGTGGTGTTTTTAGATTTTTTAATTCTTCCATTTTAATAGGAATGTCTTGTAATGGAATATTGATTGAGCCTGCTACATGCCCTCCGGCAAATTCACCTGCTGTTCGTACATCCACGACTGTGCCTAGTTTCTCCTGGAGAATCTTTTCGATGTTCATAAATCATAGTGTTAAATATTATTCATTTTTCCGATCATACAACTGGTATAGCTTTTCAATTGCAACAGCAAGCCGTTTTTTTCAGTAGCCTCCGGATAGCCGAGAGCATGAAGTCTGCTGACAATTGCTTTCCGATCAACATCTTCATACGAGACTGTTACCTTGTCATTCTCCACATCCACGATTGTATTTTTTACTCCCTTGATCTCGAGCAATTTCTTTTTGATGGTGGTAGCACAACCGCTGCATTTCACATTTGCTACGATGATATCTTCTGTCTTCATTTTTCCTTTTTTAGTGCGTTCAATAATAATCCTCCCATCAACGCCCCATACAGGGTGCTGTTCAGTGGCCTAGAGGTAATAGCACATGTACCGCTTGTGCACCCTACAAAATAGTAGTAGAGGTATCCGCCAATAGTGCCAACGACTACTCCGATGATGGTGAACTTGTGTTTTAATATAAAACTCATTTCTAAAAAGATTTTACATCTTCACTTAAATCATATACAGGTACCGTATCCTTTAACTTCGATTTTAAAAGACTGCTCCCGGCTGCACTTCGGTAACCCCCTGCGCAATGCACCACAATGGGTTTGTGTACCGGTATTTCATTGGTGCGTTCACGTAACTCATGTAACGGTATGTGAATGGCCTTTGCAAAAATCTTTTTTGCTTTTACTTCCGAATCATTTCGGATGTCCAGTATGGTAAACGCCTCTTCATTGCCCCTCAGCATAGCGCTGTCAAACGGGATTGTTTCAGCAATTCCGAAATCGGAAACGAAGGCAAGTTTGATTTGTTTCTCGTAGCCAATTTTTGCAGTGCGTTCAATAAGTTGATTTAATACCGTTTCATTTTCAGCAATCAGATAAAATTGTTCCCCCGGGTTAACTACACTTCCTAGCCAGGTTTCAAATTTGGTATCGTTCATCAGGTTAATTGCATTTTTATAATGCGTCTTTTTGAACTGTGCCTGTGGCCGTGTGTCAATCAGGATCATGCTTGGATCAAGAGAATCTGAACAATCCGTACACGTAACAGGCTCCCGTTTGGCTACAGCCGCAATGCTTGTTGAAAATGCTGTCGCTCCCTTTTTATTCATTGCTACATCAAACGTAAAATACTTTGGTATGAAAGGCTGATCAGTCAGTAACTCCTTTACAAAACTCTCTTCAGTCATGGGTTGTAAACTCCAGTTACTGATTTTTTCGGCACCAATGGTGCTCCTGCTTTGTTCGCTCAATCCCTTTCCGCATAGACTTCCCGCACCGTGCGCTGGATACACCACTACATGATCAGGTAATGTCATCAGTTTGTTGCGCAGTGAATGATACATCTGTTTGGCCAACTCGGATCGAGCGGCTGTAATGGCACCGGCTTTTTCCCGCAAGTCGGGGCGACCGCAATCACCAATAAATAAAGTATCACCTGTGAACACTGCCTGCTCTTTTCCGTTTTCATCCAGCGCTACAATGCTGATGCTATCAGGGGAGTGCCCGGGTGTATTCAACGATTTTAAGGTGATGTTCCCCAATACGATCGCATCACCCTCATCAAAAGACTGATGCGGATACTCGGCACCTAGCAATTTGCTTGCATAAATGGTTGCGCCCGTGGTAGAATAAATTTCTAAATGGCTGCTCACAAAATCAGCATGAGGATGTGTTTCAATCACCGCAGTGATTTTAGCTTGCTGTTGTTTGGCAAAATCGTAATACGGCTGCGGGTTACGCGCGGGGTCAATCAATGCAATTTCCCCATTACTCACAATTGCATACGCGAAGTGCGCAAGGTTTTTATCTTCAAATTGTCTGATTTCCATACAAGTCGGCCTTTAAATTTTTACTGATACAAAGGTACAAGGAGGTGTTGTCCTGCACAGTTACATTGGTTACACATAAAAATTAATTTTCAGGGTTTATCGAAAAACCACATTTTTACTGCAATCGCCACCAGCATGAGGGCAAATATTTTCTTCAACAAATCCTGCGGAATTTGGGTGGCGAATTTGGCACCGAAATAACCGCCAATAAAAAATAAGGTGGCCATCACTAGTGCTGCTTTCACATCCACAAATCCTTTTTGATAATATTGAAAGGCTGCTAACGCGCCCACGGGCAATACCATCATCATTAAAGCCGTGCCCTGTGCCTTTTGCTGTGAATACCCTAACAGCATCACCAAAGCTGGAATGATAACAATTGCTCCACCCAGTCCCAACATGCCGCTTAGCAATCCTGCAGCTATGCCTATCAAAGCAACGATCGCTATTTGCTGCCACTCCATATTATTTTACATTCTTACGTGTTGAAATTCCAAATGGCAAATACAGCGGACAGAAGCTGACGAAGCTGGTGACGATGAATATGCCTGCAAAGACTAGCAGAATGATGGCGAGCGTACCTGAAATGATATTTGCGAAATACAATACCACAATGGCGATAGCAAGAAGAATGCGTACCACCTTGTCAATAGTTCCCATGTTTGGTTTCATATATGTTTTGTTTTAGAATGAATCACTTAATCTCACCACGAAGGTCGTATCTGCATTGGAACTGTACCGCTACTTTTGTTACACAAGAGTAATTTTATTTCGGCCTAATTGCACAAAGCCTGATTCTTCCATTTGTTTGAGCAGGCGCGACACCACTACGCGGGCTGTACCCAACTCGTTTGCCAATTGTTCGTGGGTTACGTACAACGTGTGGCTGTTGGTCATCTCGCATTTCTTTTTAATGAAGTTTAGTAGACGTTCATCCATTTTCTTAAAAGCCACAGCATTCACCACTTCCAATAATTCCTCAAAACGTTTGTGATACAATCGGAAAATATAATCCAGCCATTCGGGAAATTGTTTGATGAGCAAACTCACCTTGTCAATTGGAAGAAACAGGATTTCAGTTTCTTCTTCCGCAATGGCTTTTACCTTGCTGGTATCGTGGTGCATACCGCCCAAAAAAGACATAATGCAACTTTCACCGGCTATTATATAATAGAGCAAAATCTCCCGGCCGTCTTCATCGGTACGCAGCACACGGATGCTGCCATGGGTAACAATGGGAATGGCATTGATGTATGCATTTTCATTCAAGATTATATCTCCTTCATTGAAGGTTTTAGTCACGCCATAGTGAGCAAGTTTCTCGCGTATTTCTGGTGAAGATTTGAACTCAGTTAAGTTTTCGAGGTTCATAGTCAACGGTAGCAAAGTTTTTTTACAAAGGGGTTTCTAGCCCAATATAGAGTTTTCTGTTTTATGAAGTTTACCGTTGATAATCAATACCTGGTTCTTTCAAATTGATAACTCTTTAATCTTTCGAAGGCGTCTTTCTCTAATTCTTCCCGATAGAATAGGTCCAAACCAGACTGTCGGCATGGTTGGTAACATCTTCTGCCAAACTGCCATTCACAAGGTGGGCAACGCCTCTGCGGCCGTGCGTACCCATTGCAATTAATTCTGCATTGACTTTGTGGGTGAAAAGATTTATTCCTTCTTCCTCATCGGGATGGTTATACACATTGACTGTATAATCCTTTAACATAAAACGCGAGGCAAATGCATTCAATCTTGCCAACGTAATTCTGTCAGAAGTGAAATTGAGTGGAGTATTTATATAGACAATATGAAGCTTTGCATTGAACATGGCTTGTAGCGCTTTTACTCTCAAAACCAGATCCTCCTGATGCTCGGTTTCCAGTGTATTCGGAAATACAATGTTTGTAACTTTTCCAGCAAAATAATTTTTAACAATCAGCACAGGTACTGGCGACCTTCGAACAATTTTTTCGGCATTCGATCCAATAAAAATTTCCTTCAGTCCGCTGGCTCCGTGTGACCCCATGACCACAAGATCAATTTTCTCAGCACTTATATAATCAAGAATCGTTGGGGAAGTTGACCCTAATTCAAACGCAAACACAACTTTTACTCCTTCTACCTTATACTTTTCGGTAAGTGCCTTGAATTCCTTCTCAGCTTTTCCGGTGAGATCTTCAACAAAAGCAGTTTCAAAACCCATTACAGGCATCAGAACAGTAGCAGGCATAACCGGGAGTTCTGTAACAAAAAGAACATGAACGGCAGACCTTTCCTGGGCTGCAATGCCCAATGCAAACCTGAATGCGTTTACTGCAGGCTTTGAAAAATCACATGGAACTAATATTTTTTTCATAGCGCTAATGTTTAACAATTAAAAGTATCACGTTGGCATTCAATATAGGTTGAGTATAGTCACCGGAAGAAGTGATTTTCGTCATCTTCTCACCCAACAACCCTGGTATGACCCTTCCTATAAAGTCTGACTGTGGACTTCCAATCATTAATCTGTCTTCTGATGCCTTCATATCCTTTCCTGATTGCTTCAGGGAACGATTGAGCGTGTTTCCGGATAAATAGTTTACTTCCAGGAACCAGAATTGTTATCTCACAGATTTTATTCTCAGCTGTATCAGACTTATTCAACTTGAGACATATGCTTGTTTCGATCAAACGCTCATTCATGCTCCCCAGCTTTTGCATTTTTAAATCAACCAAATCAAGGAGATCTTTTCTGGTTTTGCACCCGGTGTTTGAATAGTTATTTTCATGGTTACTGACTGTTAGTGGTTGTTGCTTTTTTCAAATCGGCCGGTTATTTCTTCAACAGAAATCCGGAAGATGATCGCTTTTGGTTGTTTGATTACCACTTCAGGTCCCATACCATGGGTTGGTTTTACCGATTCACTTAACAGCAACGGTGTCAGACGATCTTTGAGAATCTTCATAGCCTTTTCCTGATTCTTGGTTTGCAACTCCTCGTACTTCCCCCATACAATCACGCTTCTCCAATTAGCCATATTATCTATTTGATCCACCTCAAAACATACATTCGCGTTTTGGCGCATTATTTGGATTTTTAGTCCCTCTTTTGAGTGCGCGTAAAGATGCTTACCATCAAAAACATAGGTTATTGGCACTACATATATTTTACTTCCCGTGTAGCATCCAATTCTTCCGATCACTTCACTCCGAAGTACTTGTTCGCTTTGTTCTCTTGTTAAAACACCGAGCATAATTATGTAAAGGTTATCAGTTCCTAGTCGTAAGGATGATTCTTGTGTTCAGGATTTTATTAGTGTAGGGAGTTGCCAAACAGTATTTTCCATCCATCAATTTATTTTTCAGCGCTATAAAACAAAAGAATATCACTTACGAAAACTATGACAATAGTCATGATACCAATCTGACAATCATCATACAGGAATGAGATTTAGTTATTTAACTTTGTTGCGCATCTCAATAAAACTTTAACAATCATGAAAAGAATTCTCGTTCCATGCGATTTTTCTGCGCCTGCACGACAAGCCTATAAGTTTGCTCTCAATCTTGCCACGGCTTCAAAAGGAGAGATAATTGTCGTTTATGTAGTACCAACACCCATCATATATGAAACAACTTTTGGTATTCAGCCTTATCCATTGAACCCCTTAGTGATAGAGGAATTAGAAGAAAATGCCAGGAAGGCTTTTGAGCGAATGAAAAAGGTTATTCGCGCGCCCTCCAATATGAAGATCAGTTTCTTGTCAACTTACGAGGATTTAATACCTGGCATCCTGTCGCTCACAAAGAGAAAAAAAATTGATTTGATCGTGATGGGCACCCATGGTTCAAAGGGGGTTGAAGAATTTATGGTTGGCTCAAATACCGAAAAGATTGTACGCCTTTCAACTGTTCCGGTGATAGCCTTGCGTAAGGCTCCCACTTTGACAAGTATTAAAAATATCGTTTTCCCAAGTACGCTTGAGTTGAACCAAACCGTGTTGATGAAATATGTAAAAAGCCTGCAAAATTTTTTTGATGCCACGCTCCATATTCTTTTTATCAATACGCCTTCACATTTCAAAAAAGATCAGGATGTGAAGGGGGCGATGCTTGATTTCGTAAACCATTATAAGCTGGCTAACTATACCGTTAACTTCCGGAATGATCGGTATGAACGAAGTGGAATATTGGATTTTGTAAATGAGATTAATGCCGATATGCTGGCAATGGCCACCCATGGGAGACGTGGGCTTGCACATTTATTTAGTGGAAGCGTGACCGAATCTGTAGTTAATCATATTGAATGTCCTATTTGGACCTACAACCTTCGCAACACGAAATGAAAAGTGATAAACCAGATGAAATACCCGTTCCGGGTAGAAATCCAGAAGCAATTCCTCCTCCTGAGCCGAAGCCAGGAACATGGCCCAAAAAAAAACCTGAAGTTATACCTGAAAGAGAGCCAATCACAATTCCTCCTTCTCCTTCCCAAATTCCTGTTCCTTCAAGTAGGTACATGAATATATTAAATTCTAAAAAATGAAACTTACAAAAAAACAACTTGTAGTTGTTATCATTCTAATTGTGGCTCTGATCTCTTTAGCAATTCAGGTTTGGGGTTTATTTTAAATTGAGATGAAGTTGAAAGAAACTGTAGAGTCTACTTCTTCTTTGCGGCTTTTTCCTGCTTTTTAAAATACCCTTTGAATAGAAAATGCTCCCGCATAGCCTCCATATTCTCATTGAATTTAGCAGCGCCCTCTTCTATATTCTTAAAAGTTTGATTTAAATTTTCCAGCATCAAACTGTCACTCAGAAGCGCCCCTGCAGTTCCTTCACCGTGTTTCATTTTTTCCACCATTTCATTCAGGTCGGTGGCCATCTTAGCAGCCTCATTGCTCGCTATTTGAATGTCGGTCAGGCTTTGACGCAGTTTACTAGAAAGCACGGTGTCTGCAATCACCATTCCGGCTAACCCTTCTCCATTTTTTACTCGTCTTGTTAAATCAACAAACTCATTGCCGGCTACTGATGCATTATTACTTGCTACTTTAATGTTTATTGCGGCCTGTTTGATATCACGGGCAATCAGGGTATCCGACAAGAGGCTCCACAGGCTTTTACTATTACTAATTTTTTGGGTTATTTTTCTCAAGTCATTCGTGATGACTTCAATATTCTGATTTGTTTTATTTAGTGTACGAAGCATTTCATCGGTCTCAACAGGAAGAAGCGAAAGAATAACATCGCCTTCCTTCACAGATGGAGAGTTACCAGGCCGGCCAGTAATGTTAATTAATTTGTTACCCATGAGTCCGTCTGTACCCACAGCGGCAATTGAATTCTTCTTTATATACTTCTTTAATTTTTTATCAATGATCATGGTCACCCGTACCGAGGTATCGCTTTCAAGTGAAATTTTTTTCACGGTGCCAACATCAATGCCCGAAAATCGAACATTATTGCCGGGCATCAATCCATTAACATTATAAAAACTTGCGCTGATAGTCAAAGTAGACCCAAACAGACTTCGATTCTTGCCAATCATGTAAAGGGAAAAGATGAGGAACAATGCTCCGGCCATTACAAACAATCCCAATTTTACATTATCAACTTTTTTTCCGCTCATAAACTATCTTTCAAAATTATTCAAAGAACTCATGCACTTTATGGTCATTCGATTTTTTCAATTCATCAAATTTTCCTACCGCATAACACTTTCCTTCGATTAACATGACAACCCTGTTTGACGCAATGTTAATGCAATTCATATCATGCGAGATAATCATTGCTGATGCGTTATACTTATGTTGTACCTCCACAATCAGGTCACTGATTTCACGAGCTGTTACCGGATCTAACCCGGTTGTAGGTTCATCATACAAAATAATATCCGGTCGTAAGATCAACGTTCGGGCAAGGGCGATGCGCTTTCTCATTCCACCCGAAAGCTCAATCGGCATCATATCAATGGTATGCGCCAAGCCAACATTTTCAAGTGTTTCCAATATCAAATCTTCCACTTCCTTTGGGTTTTGCTGTGCCTTCAACCAGTGCCTACGCAACGGAAATTCGAGATTTTCTCGCACAGTCATCGAATCATATAATGCATTGCTCTGAAAAAGAAATCCAACTTTCACACGCATTTTATCAAGCTCCTCCTGGTCAAGGTCTGTGATCTCCTTTTCAAATACTTTGATTGAACCGTTGTCTTGTGTCATCAGCCCAATGATGCATTTAATCAATACAGACTTTCCGGATCCCGACTTCCCCAATACCACGAGGTTTTCACCCCGGTTTAGGTTCACAGAAAAATTACGCAACACATGGTTGTCACCGAATGACTTGTTCACGTTCTCAATTTCAATAACGGATTCGGTTGTCATTTTCTATCAGGTTAGCCCTAATAAATCCGTGATCTGAACTGCAATCAAATCAATTATAAAAACCAGCAAGGATGCCACCACCACAGCCGAGTTTGCTGATCGACCAACACCTTCCGTTCCTTTTTTTGAATTATAACCTTTATAACATCCAATCATCCCAATAGCAAACCCAAAGAAAAATGTTTTAGCAATAGACGGTATAATATCACCATAGCTGAGGGCGTCAAATACTTGCGTCCAGTATAAATCCCAGCTAACAACTCCATGAATGTTCACGCCAAGATAACCACCATACAATGAAATAGCATTGGAGAGGTTCGCCAATACCGGAAGCATAAGCGTGGTGGCTAGAATGCGCGTAACCACTAAATACTTAAACGGATTTGTTCCAGACACTTCCATCGCATCAATTTGTTCTGTTACGCGCATGGATCCGAGTTCAGCGCCCATCCCGGACCCAACTTTACCTGCACAGATCAACCCGGTGATCACAGGTGATATTTCGCGCACCAGTGAAATGGCAACCATGGATGGCAACCACGACTCCGCACCAAACTCCACCAACGTTGGACGTGATTGAATGGTAAGTACTAAACCCATGATAAAGGCTGTTATGCCTACTAGCGGCAAAGACTTATAGCCAACCCAAAAACATTGACGAATAAATTCCACGAACTCATACCGTGGCTTGAACCCTTCTTTAAAAAAACGGCCTGCAAAACGTGAAATGTCACCTACTTCCTCCAGAAATACAGTATTGAATCTTTCAAAAAATGTTGAATTGGCCATACATTATTACTCAACTAAATTTGATAAGGATATCAAAACAAATGCGTGATAAAAGTCAGACTTTAATCTGATCCTTATCACCCATGTTGTGTAACTTCCAAGCATAATTGCATCCTGGCTTTCTAAAGCAGGTTTACCCATTTCACTATGCGCCTTCCATTACCTGTTACTAAACCCGATGAATACCTTCAAGCTTTACAATACATTGTTTTTGGTTCAATCATTCTCTATTTCGGTAGCACGTTATTTGTACCGCTAAGCTTTGCCGTCTTAATTAGTTTCGTTCTGTATCCAATATGTGCATGGCTTGAAAAGAAAGGAATTGGCAGGTTAACTTCCATTTTACTGAGCACCATTCTATTGCTGGCGTTGGGTATCGCAGCTATAGGATTACTAATTCAACAATTTGCCTCTTTCCTGAAAGAGTGGTCCGTGATAAAAGTAAAGCTGGCAGAATCCCTAGACGAATTGAGCCGGTTCTTCATAAACTATTATTCAATCTCAAAAGACCAACAAGATCATTTTATCAATCAACTATTCAATCAATCTTCTGGTGACCTCGTTCAACTAATCCAACAAACACTTTCGGCATCCGCTTTCTGGGTAGTGATGATTGTGCTTATTCCTGTGTTTGCTGTACTGATCTTATACTATCGGCATCTGTTGGTAGAGGTGGTGTTTCGATTATTCCCCAACGAACGAAAGGAAAGTATTAAGAATATTTTATTTCTCACCATCAACACATACTACAATTTTATAAAAGGAATGATTTTGGTTTATGTTATAGTAGGCGCATTGAATAGTATAGGCCTGCTATTATTAGGTGTTCCGCATGCTGTTTTTTTTGGATTTGTTGCCGCAATACTCACCTTCATTCCCTATGTGGGTATTATGGTAGGAGCTCTTTTGCCGATGGCTATGGCATGGATCACCTACAACTCTATTTGGTATGCTGTTGGCGTGGTTGGTATTTTTGCTTTCGTTCAATATCTGGAGGCCAATGTGATTTTTCCGCTTGCCGTAAGCAATCGGTTAAACATTAATGCACTGGCCACGTTGGTCGCCATTCTTGTGGGTGGAATTCTGTGGGGATTTGCCGGAATGATTCTATTTGTACCCTTCCTTGCCATCATTAAATTGGTGGCCGACCATCATCCAAAAATGAAAACGTGGTCGATACTCTTGGGCAAGAACACCTGAGGGGAAGGATCAGTATGTTAATATTGCTAATAAAAAGAAAAACGAAAGCTCAATCCTGTAACTACAAAAAATACAGCTAGTAAAGTAACCAGTACAATGTGAAAGGCAAGTACCGGAAGCTTTTCACTTGTGAATCCGGGAAGGATAAAAAACCGTACGTGAATCGCTAATACTATTGTAACCGCCAGTAGTCCGAGCTTAGTCCATAAATACACATGATGGGATGTCGCTAAACTCCCCCACTCGGTGAACGGAACGTAAATCAGCGCCATCCAAACTCCTGTAACAACCTGGAGCAGTAATGCCGGTATTCCAATCCGTTCGAAATGCTTTTCAAAGTCTAGTAGAATAGCAGGATTTTTTTCCGACAACGCTTGTGGTAAAAACCCAATGGCTAAAATCAAGTGGCCGCCTACCCAAATTGCAGCACCCAATACATGAAGAAGAATGAGCCACTTCATAAAAATCCTTAAAGGTCCTTGCGCTTAAAAATACGGAGGGCAATTCCGATCGGCATAGCAATCCAGATACTAAGAAGAGCCGTGGAGAAAATCAGACCTACATTACTTCCGAAAAACTCTTTATAAAACGCACCGGTATACCCCATGAGGGCGGAGATATCCAACTTCAATAAAATTAGTATACGAGCTAGGTCTATTGGGTTTAATGATACCAACGCAAGCGTTACCTTTTCTAACGGATAGTCGCTGAATGAATAAATAATCCACAATACCAATCCATCATATATTAGTGAAAAGTAAAACCAAAAAAGCAACGCCACCCCTATGGCTTTGGCTTTGTCGCGTGTGAGCACAGCTGAAAGAAAAGCGAGTGAAACAAAGACAAGCGTGAGCATGATTCCGGAATACAATAAGGTAAAGCCCTGAACTCCGGCACCATATACAACCATGGGTATTCCTACACCCGCAGTGAAAGCAAAACACAAAGACATCGCTACCGCAAAATATTCACCCAGGAAAATAACTTGTCGGTTCACTGGTTGCGCAAGCATTAACTCGATGAATTCGTATGAATTATAAAAATGAATGGTTGTAAATACCACGCTTACTAAGGGCACCACCATTAACGCAATATTCATTAAACTCAACAAAACTTTTGAGCTGTCGGAATCCAATTGAAAAAGGCCAATTGTACTCAGCAGTAAGAACAATGTGTACACCAAAATAAAACGTGTACGAAGAATGTCATAGAAAACATATTTAATTACGCGTGTCATGCACTTACTGATTATTGTGGACTTTCTTTTTTTCTAAACTGCCAATCATTTGAGCAATTGCCTTACCGAGTCGATCTTCTCCTGTAACACCCTTCAATTCATCTACGGAGTTGCTATAGCGAATTTTTCCCTCTTCCAGATACACTACTTCAGTTGAAAGGTCATCGAGATCACTCATAATGTGTGATGTGATGATGATTAATTTCCCCGCTTCTTTTTCCTGCTGTATTTTTTCTTTTAGAAACTCTGTTGAAACAGGATCAAGACCAGCCGTTGGTTCGTCTAAAATAAGAACGGGTGGATTAAACAGAAAAGCCAGTGCTGCACTTACTTTTTGCCTGGTGCCTCCTGATAATGTATGCA
>JANNQJ010000238.1:0-19995 GCA_031400675.1 Cyclobacteriaceae bacterium | reverse complement strand
TTGGATTTAACTTTGGAGTAGGCGCTAATTTCGGGAAATTTAATGCTGCTATTCGTTACTGTCTCGGCCTTTCAAATATTGGTGATTATGATGAAGCAGACTTAAAGAATAATGTTATTCAGTTTTCTGTAGGTTATAAGATTTTGGGTGAATAAATTCATTCTTTTCATAAAGAAGCCGGCAGTAGCCGGTTTTTTTATGCTTGCTATGCAGGAATAATAGTTGTTATCTTTATGATTTAAAACCCATAATAAATTATGAAAAAAATCTTCATTGTAATTTTATTGTCAATGGTAGCAGACGTGGCGTTTGCGCAGGTGCAGGTGGCTTTAGGTTTAAAAGCTGGTGTTAATTTATCGAAACTTAATACTGACGATGCTGATGCTAATACAAGCAACATAACAGGATTTCATGGAGGAGCCTTTGCATTGTTCAAACTCACAAAAATCGGCATTCAGCCGGAGTTTTTGTTTTCACAACAAGGTTCAAAGGTTGAACAGGTTGGCTTTAACGAAGAAGATTTGAAGATGAGTTACATTACCATTCCGATAATGCTTAAATTTTACCTTGCTGGGGGATTTAACATTCAAGCAGGACCACAATTTGGTTTTTTGAATTCTGCTGAATTAAAGGGGGATCCTGATATTGAGGATAAACTTAAGTCGTCCGATGTAAGTGCAAATGTAGGAGTTGCTTGGGATGCACCTTTTGGAATAGTTCTGGATGCTCGTTATAATATTGGTTTGTCAGATCTTAATGAAGGAAGTTCAATTGAAGGGGAAGTTAAAAGTGGAGTGTTTCAGTTTTCTGTTGGTTACAAACTTTTCAAATTTGGAAAATAACTTGAGAATTTAATTTTTAAAAAAGCCGCTACCCGCGGCTTTTTTATTGCACTACAATCAAATAATAATTCTTTTTCCCTTTTTGCGCCACTAGGTATTTGTTTTGCAAAAGCGAAAATTCAGGTTTCTTATTTCCATCCTCAACCTTGAATTTGTTAATACTCACACCGCCACCCTGAATCATTTTCCGAGCTTCACCTTTTGATGGAAAAATGATGTTACCTGTCGCTTCCGAGAGTAGATCTACTACAGAAGCACACGCTTGAAACGAACTTTTAGCAAGGGTTGCTTGTGGAACCCCTTCTAAAACGTTGAGTAATGTTTCTTCGTCCAGGCTTGCTAAATCATCCGTGGTAGAATTTCCGAATAAAATGCCGGATGCCTTTACCGCAAGATCATAGTCTCGCTCAGTATGGACCCTGACAGTAATATCCTTTGCCAATACCTGCTGCAGCTTTCGTAAGTGAGGAGCTTTTTGGTGTTCTTGGATCAGGTCATCAATTTCATTCTTCGTGAGAAGTGTAAATATCTTTATATAGTTTGATGCATCTTCATCGGAAGTATTCAGCCAAAATTGATAAAATTTGTATGGTGAAGTCTTCTTTGGATCAAGCCAGATATTTCCTGTTTCGGTTTTTCCGAACTTCGAGCCATCGCTTTTGGTAATTAGCTTACAAGTAAGTGCGTATGCTTCACCTCGTAATTTTTTACGGATCAACTCGTTTCCTGCTGTAATGTTTCCCCACTGATCGGAACCACCCATTTGGAGCTTGCAGTTTTTATGTTCGTACAAATACATAAAGTCGTATGCCTGCATCAGGATGTAGTTGAATTCTGTAAACGAAAGTTCGCCCTCTTGTGCCAACCGCTCTTTTACAAACCCCTTACTTAATAAATAATTTACAGTTAGATATTTTCCGGCCTGGCGTAAAAATGTGATCATTTCCAAACCCTGGAACCAATCAGCATTATTAACTAATTGCGCTGGGTTGCCCGGTCTTTTAAAATCCAAAAATCTAGCTAACTGCTCTTTTATGCAGTCGGCATTGTGTTGTATATCTTCTGGTGAGAGAAGTTTTCGCTCTTCTTTCTTTCCGGATGGATCCCCAATCATACCCGTAGCTCCGCCCACTAATGCCAAAGGTGTATGTCCACATTGTTGAAAATGAACGAGGGTCATAATTTGTGCGAGGCTTCCAATATGGAGAGACTCTGCAGTGGGGTCAAAACCAATGTACCCGGATGTGCTTTCTTTTACTAATTGTTCTTCGGTTCCGGGCATCATGTCGTGCAACATTCCCCGCCAGCGAAGTTCTTCAACAAAATTTTTCATCGCGCAAATATAAAGACCTTGGCAGGTTTAAAAAACCTGAATGAATGCTGTCTTTTTATAGCTCGTATTGATAAATAGGATCAATCTTGGAATTCGGTTCAACTCTGTAAATATTGTTAAGGATACCATCCTGTAGCCCATAAACCCAGCCGTGTAACATCGGTCTGTTTTCAGATTTCCATGCTTTTTGAATGATTGTGGTTTTAGCAAGATTCATTACTTGTTCAATAACATTTAGTTCGCAAAGTTTGTCAGCTCTCTTTTCAAGATCAGCAATGAGATCCAACTCGTCTCTGTGGAGCCGATATACATCCTTAATGTTACGCAGCCATTTATTGATCAGTCCAAAACTTTGGTTTGTCATCGATGCCTTTACACCACCACAGCCATAATGCCCGCAAACAATTACATGCTTAACTTTTAGAACCTCAACAGCATACTGAAGTACACTGAGTAAGTTTAAGTCGGTATGAACAACCAAATTCGCCACATTCCGGTGTACAAAAATTTCACCGGGTTGTGTATTGGTAATTTCATTTGCCGGCACCCGGCTATCTGAACAACCGATCCATAAAAATTCCGGAGTCTGTAATTTAGCCAGCCGGTTGAAGTAATCTTTATCAAGGTCAGTTCGTTCCTGTGCCCAGGCCTTATTTTCAAGTAATAATTTCTTATATATTTCCATGGCTGTTTTATTTGCGTCTATTCTTTTCTAAAAAATTCATGCGCAGCGGAAACGCTTTTTTTTATTTCAACTTGTATATTTCTACTTGGGGCATCCGCTAAAAAATCCTCCAATGTTTCAATAATGTCATTGTCAATGAATTGAGAATTACCGCCATCAACAATCACGTACGAGTTTGCGGGAATCCGTTCGATGCACCTTCGTAATATGGCTTTGTTGAGAAAGGAAACATCTTTATTCAACTTTAATAAATAGTTGTTTTCATCATTCACGACCGTAATGGCTTTATGGAAATTCGTTTTTAGGACGAAGATAATTCCCACAAGAATGCCAATAACAACTCCCGTTAAAAGGTCGGTTAGTAAGATGGCTATGACCGTGACTACAAAGGGCAGGAGTTGATCAATTCCAGTTTTGTATAGTGCTTTTAACTGTTTCGGATTGGCGAGTTTCCAACCTATTGTAATTAGAATGGCTGCCAGGCATGATAATGGAATTAAATTGAGAATGGATGGGATGGTTGCTATTGCCAATGCAAGCAGTACACCATGTAATATTGCAGACAGCTTAGTTTTAGCACCTGCGTTAACATTAGCAGAACTCCTTACAATAACAGCAGTAACGGGTAATCCTCCCAACAAACCGGACGTAATGTTACCAATGCCTTGTGCTTTTAGTTCGTGATTAAGGGGTGTAATTTTCCTGCCTGGATCCAGCTTATCTGTGGCTTCAATGCTGAGTAGGCTTTCCAGACTGGCAACTAATGCCAATGTTATAGCAACGATGTAAACCTGCGTGTTTCTCAAAGCACTGAAATCCGGAAATTGAAATGATTCTTGATTAAAAACTATTGACACAAGATGTTCATTCTGTACTTGTAGCATAGGCCAATATTGACCGAGAAGTTGGTTCACTCCAACCCCTGCAATTACAACGAATAATGATGCTGGTAAAAAGTGAAGCAAGCTAATTCGTTTTCGGGGCAACTTATCCCAAACAATCAATATCATAAAGGACAATAAGCTTATGAGAATGGCTCCGCCCGAAAAGGAATTTATGGCCGAAAGTATTTCTGTTATCGTATTTTCACCATCAGGCTGAAGAAAGTTTTCGTCACCTTCAAAATCGTGATCGTAGCCGAGGGCATGGGGAATTTGTTTGAGGATCAGGATTAGTCCAATGGCTGTAAGCATTCCTTTGATAACAGCAAAAGGAAAAAAATGACCAATTGTTCCTGCCCGAATATACCCTAATAAAAGTTGAATAATACCCGCCAGCACAACTGCTACTAAAAAAACTTGGTAGGAGCCAAGGTCTTGAATAGAACTTAAAACAATAGTGGTAAGCCCCGCTGCCGGGCCACTGACGCTTAGGCTAGACTTACTTAATGACCCAACAACAATACCCCCAACAACTCCGGCAATAATGCCTGAAAACATTGGCGCACCTGAGGCTAAGGCTATACCTAAACATAAGGGAAGAGCGACCAGAAAGACTGTTAGACTTGCTGGCAAATCATACTTCAAATTTTTCAATGCATCAGATCTATGCGACATTATTTTGTTTTATAATTTAATATGAATATCCGTTTAAAGTCATAAACTAATTGCCGTTGATATGTTAGGCTCACCGTATCTCATGATGCCAAAAATACCAAACTTAATTTACCCCTCTCCACAGGAATGATTAACATTGCAACCTTTTATATAACTAGCAGATCAATAAAATGTTATGAATAGTCCTGACTCACTAAGCCTGGTAGCTGAATTTCATCGCACATTTAAGCATCCAATTCTCAATAATCCTGCTATTCCTTCCGAAGAGCGGTGCAAGTTAAGGGTTGCCTTGATTGCTGAAGAATTAAAGGAACTGGAGGTGGCTATTCTTGAAAAAGATGTCGTTGAAGTGGCGGATGCTTTGTGCGATATTCAATATGTGCTATCGGGGGCTATTCTTGAGTTTGGATTAGCCGATAAGTTTAAGGCATTATTTGAAGAGGTGCAACGATCCAATATGAGTAAAGCATGTGTTTCGGAAGATGAAGCAAAGTTGACCGTTGAGTTTTACCTCAAGAAGGACGGAACGGAATGTTATTATAAAGAAGAGGCTGGCAAATGGCTCGTCTATCGCAATTCGGATAATAAGACGATTAAGTCTATAAATTATTCTCCAGCTAACCTTGAAAGTGTACTGAGTAAATAATTGGCTATTCTATATATAAAACTCAATTTGGAAGTCAGCTTCATTACCCTGAATCTGTATCGGGTTCACAGCAAGCATCTGGACTGAATTATATGCTTTGATAAACTCGGTACGGCTAATCCTCATCTTGCTGTGCCCAGGCTTAATTTTATGGTACTGCATGCGCCCTGACTTATTTGCCATCGCACTGTAGACCAGGTCATACCTGATGGGAATAGGGGAGGGGATATACCGCATTTAGTGGTACGTGTTTTTAAATTCGCGATGTATCAAATTATTCTGTTTCGCATTGTACTGGGCCAGTAACCCATAAGCCCAATTGGGTACATAATTGAACTGGTTCTGGTAGTGCTCAATCTTGGAGCAAAGTTCATGTACGTAGAATCTGATCTGATCAAGATTCCTGCATTCAGAAGGCTTTTCGAAATTCCTGGACATGAATGATTTTAATTCTGTCTCAAGTTTTTTGCGTTCGTAGTCTGTCATAATTGTGTAAATTTACACAATTATAATATTATTTATGCATTAAAAGCAAGTATTATTGTGCATTTATGCACAATATGAATTGACATTTTTTAACTCTAATGCCTAATTCTGCTTTAGCTATCTAATTTAAAATACTGTAAATGAGCTGCTTAAGTTGACTTGTTAATCCAATGAATTAATCGTGATCCAATACCTGTAGGCGACAATAACCTTTGCCGTTTTACTCAGTTTGGTAATATCACTTTTGCTGTAACGTGGGAGTATGATCCTATTAATGGCGGCCAATATTTTAAAGAGAGAACTTTTCATACGGCATTTTTTATGGAAAGCTTCACAATATTTTTTAATCCTTATCTTTAAAGCTTTATAAATTTAGCATAATAACTATGGGTTATTCCGATCAGAGTCCTTTTATAATTGCATGGCATAATGGTATGATCCTGGGCGCCATTTTTATGGTGACTGCTGGAATTCTCATCTACTTGTTTCATAGTCTCCGGGTTTCATTGATATCTGACTATCATATGAAATACAATTATATCAACACAAGAGAAATCGCGAACTATAAACTAGTATACTTCTGCTTTGGTGTAGCCGGAATGCTGCTGATCAATTTGTATCAGATGGATAAGATGAAGGAAGTTGAGTTATGGTTTTACGTACGATTATTCATGGGAATGGCAGGTGGAACGTTGATTGGTTATGTAGCCTATCTTGTGCTGGAGTACTACTATCCTACAAGGCTGGATAAAAAGTTAAAAAAGTGGCGGTACATGCCGCGTATCAATCCGAATAATGGAAATAAAATGAGAGTGCTAAGTGAAGAGGAGGAGGATGTCCATTTGCAGGAAGGGATGATAGCAGAAGAAAACGTATTCTCCATTGACTATGACGTTTGGATTGATGAGAAGACTGGTGACGTACTCATTGAAAAGTATGAAGGCCGCCTTCAGGCACTAAAGTGCAATAGCTGCGGATTTTTCACCATGCGGATTATTAAAGAAGAAGTTACAAAGACTCCTTCTGCCGAGGAGCCTGGGGAACTGGTTAAGAATTACCAATGCAGCTATTGTAAATCTGTACGCGCTACAGCTTTCAATATTTCAACAAAAGAGACCGAAGACTACAAGAAGGAGAAATTCAAGTTCAAGAGAAATAAGGATGTAGATCTCGTGAAGATCGAAATTCACTCTGTATCAGGAGAGAAAAAGCATTTCGAATTTCAGAATGCGGATCAGGCGCAGAAGTTCCTGAGTGAATTTGATTACGAAAAATCTTAAAATTGGCACACTAATTGGCCATTCAGCCGTATTAAGTATTAAAATCTAACATCATGAAGCGTTTAGGATTGTGGGTAATGACCATTCTGCTAGCTGCAGGGCAGTGTGTGTACGCACAAACGGATACAGTTCTTGCAGAGAAACCCGTATTTGGAAAGCAGGCAAAAGTTGTTTCACAGATTTTAGATAACAACCATTACCGGAAATTACAATTAAATGACTCGCTTTCGTCCGCAATTCTGGATGCCTATATTCTGGCACTTGATAATAGCAAGCTGTATTTCTTGTCTTCTGATATAGCGTCTTTTGAAAAGTACCGGTATCAAATCGATGACCTCACGAAGAATGAAGATACCAGTCCTGCTTTCTTTATCTATAAGGTCTTTAAGAAACGGTTTGACGAGCGCATGAAGTACGTTTTACAAACGTTGATAGGCTCTGAATTTGACTTTACAAAGAATGAGTACTATGAGACCAATCGGGATAAAGCGCCCTGGCCAAAATCTGAAACAGAGTTAAACATTGTCTGGACAAAAATAATTAAGAATTATGCACTCAGTTTAAAGATAGCCGGAAAGAAAACTGAAGAGGTAGCGGAAATGCTTACGAACCGGTATGACCGTTATATTAAATCAATCGATCAAACAAATGGCGGTGATGTTTTTGGTATTTACATGAACACCATTGCAGAGGCCTACGATCCGCACACAAATTATTTTTCCCCAAGTGCAGCAGATAAGTTTAATCAGGATATCAGCCAGTCGCTTGAAGGCATTGGTGCAAGGCTTCAAGCAGACAATGATTATACTAAAGTCAACGAAGTGCTTCCTGGCGGCCCTGCTGAAAAAAGTAATTTGATTCACGTAAATGATAAGATTGTTGGGGTAGCTCAGGGTGCCACCGGTGAAATGGTGGATGTAATTGGATGGAGGCTAGACGATGTTGTAAAGCTTATTAAAGGACCTAAAGGTACACAGGTTCGCTTGCAAATTCTTCCTGCAGAATCTGGTGTTAACGGGCCTCCCGTAACCATTTCTTTAATCCGTGATAAAATTAAGCTTGAAGATTTAACGGCTAAAAAGAAAGTAGTTGAATCTATTCAGAACGGGCGCAGCATCAAGATGGGTGTTATTACGCTACCCAGTTTTTACATGGATTTTGCCGAGTACCAAAAAGGAAATCCAAATTACAACAGTACCACACGCGATGTAAAAAAGTATATTGAAGAACTTCAGAAAGAAGGAGTGCAGGGCATTACAATCGACCTGCGGAATAATGGAGGTGGTTCCTTGCAAGAAGCAATTAACCTCACAGGTCTTTTTATAAAAAATGGCCCTGTGGTCCAAGTAAAAAGCTCAAACAACAGGATTGAAGTTCTTACCGATGACGATTTGGATATTGCTTATAACGGACCACTTGTTGTGCTGATCAATCGATTCAGTGCATCTGCTTCAGAAATTTTTGCTGGCGCAATACAAGATTATCATCGCGGAGTAATTGTAGGTGAATCTACCTACGGAAAGGGAACTGTACAGCAGATGATTTCATTGAATCGCTACATAAATGAAGTAGATGAAGTTGGAAGTTTAAAATTAACACTACAGAAATTCTACCGCGCCACGGGAAGCAGCACACAGCACAAGGGTGTAATTCCTGATATTAAGTTACCAACAGCTCTTGACCCAGAGCAGTTCGGTGAAAGTTCGCAATCAAATGCTTTGCCTTGGGATGAAATTAATGGGGCGTTGTACCAGCGTACACCCCTTATTAACGAAAAGATTTTAGCAGAGCTTAATAAAGCACATCAGAACCGGGTCAAGAATGATCCATACTTGACACGCTTTATTGAAGAGACGAGTGAAACTAGAAAAAATATTTCTCAGACCAACATTTCATTAAATGAAGTTGTTAGAAAAAAGGAAATTGAAGATGGAGAAAAGAGGAGAGCTGCTAATAACAAACTGGGAGCTACAAGTGTAGACAAAGAAGGGAAGCCGGTACTTGATTCTTTAAATATGGATGACGAATACCTGCGGGAAGGGTTGTTAGTTCTGAGCAATCTAATTACGAGTAAGATTGGGTAAACGCAAACCCGGCAGCACCTGCTGTAGAGTAATTTACTTTTTTAACCTTGACTTTACGATCAATTTTTGACGCAGATTTTTCCTATTTTGGAAGAATTATTGCGACAATCCCGTATGAGTGAAGAACTTCTAAAGGCCATCATTCAGCTTTTTGCCATCGTTACCCGCGAACGGATTACCGATGATGAGCGGAATAATATCAAAGAATTTCTTGGGTTGCACCTCAACCGCGATGCTATCAAATATTACCTGAATTTGTTCGATGAATTTGCCAGCAGTTATAGAGTAGAGCAGGAGGCACCGGGAGGTAGCAACGTGGATGTGGAGACGCAACAATTTGTTGACGACTGGGCTAAAATTATGCAAATCACCAAGAAGGTGAACCAGGCCCTCACCATGCAACAAAAGCAGGTGTTAATTGTAAAAATAATTGAGCTTGTTTTTATTAATACTGACATCTCTGAACGGCACAGCAATCTTATCTTCTACATTGGGCAGGCGCTCAAGATTGATCAGCATGATGTTAAGGAACTTCGCGATTTTGTTACCGGACAAGATATTGATGAACTCGCGAGTAAACATGTGCTGATTATTGACGAAGGATATGATGAGAAGTCCTATCCTGGCCCTCGAATTATTGAAAAGAACATGACGGGTCTGATTGCCATCCTGAAGATGTCGGAGACTTATTTCATCAAGTACCTTGGTATTTCAGTAATCTATCTTAACAGTATTCCACTAAAGAGTCGCAGAATTGATGTATTTCCAACAGGAAGTACGATCAGAGGTGACAAAATTGAATCAATCTACTACAGTGACATCATTGGCAAATTTTTGGTTGGAGAAAGTCAAAGCAAAATAACATTCACAGCCGATCACCTTTTCTATCATTTTAAATCAGGAAAGGCAGCGCTGCAGAATATCAATATTGCTGAGCACGAAGGAAAACTCATTGGGATCATGGGAGCCAGTGGATCAGGTAAGTCCACGTTGTTAAATGTCCTCAATGGTTCAGAGGAGCCTTCTAGCGGAAGGGTTCTGATTAATGGAGTCTATATTCACAAGAATCCCGAAAAAGTTGAAGGTGTAGTGGGATATATTCCGCAAGACGATTTATTAATGGAAGACCTGACGGTTTTCGAGAACCTATACTATGCAGCTCGACTGTGCTTTTGTCAATACAGTAAGGCCGAGATTACTGAACTCGTTGAAAAAGTGACTCAGCAACTTGGGCTAACCGAGATCAGAAATTTGAAAGTCGGTTCGCCCTTGCAAAAGACAATCAGCGGTGGTCAACGAAAGCGCGTAAACATTGGTTTGGAGCTATTGCGTGAGCCCACGGTATTGTTTGTAGACGAACCAACTTCGGGGCTCTCCTCACGTGACTCAGAAAATATTATGGATCTGCTGAAGGAACTTTCACTTCGGGGAAAAATGATCTTCGTGGTGCTTCACCAGCCTTCTTCCGATATCTTTAAAATGTTTGATACACTGTTGATTCTCGATGTAGGTGGCTTCCAGATTTATTATGGCAACCCGATTGAGTCGGTCGTGTACTTCCGGGATATTGTAAATGCAGCCAACAAAACACAAGGCGCATGCCCTGAATGTGGAAATATTAACCCTGAGCAAGTATTCAACATTATAGAAACGAAAGTCGTTAATGAATATGGAAGGCTTACTAATACAAGAAAAATCTCAGCTGGGCAATGGTATCAGTATTTTAAGAAGAAAATCAAAGTGCCTAAAATCGAACATGTAACCGATAAGCTTTCAGTAACTCAGGAAATCCCAGGCAGGTTACAGCAATTTAAAATATTTGTTATACGAGATGTGCTTTCCAAAATTGCGAATAAGCAATACAAGTACATTAATTTACTGGAGGCCCCGGTGCTTGCTTTTTTTATCAGCTTCATGGTCAAGTATTATAACTTGCTTGATCAGGATAATCCCAGTTATAGTTTTTCCAACAACGAAAACATTCCGGTATACTTCTTCATGAGTGTGGTGGTATCGCTGTTTTTTGGACTAACACTCAGCGCGGAAGAGATTTTTAGGGATCGCAAGATTTTAAAACGGGAGCAGTTCCTTCACCTAAGTAGGATGAGCTACCTGCTCTCGAAAGTCTCCGTGATGTTTGGAATCTCAGCGATACAAACACTTACCTTCATGGTGATCGGGAATTATGTATTGGAGATTCCGCTCAGTGAAACACGGTATTGGCTTATTTTATTTAGTTCTTCATGTTTTGCGAATATGTTGGGACTCAATATTTCGTCTTCTTTTAATTCTGCTGTTACTATTTATATTTTGATCCCGCTGCTTGTCATTCCACAGCTGTTGCTTAGCGGGGTGGTAATTAATTTTGACAAGTTCAACCCAAAAGTTGGCAATCAGGTAGGTGTACCATTTGTCGGGGAGATTATGGCATCTCGTTGGGCATTTGAAGCCTTTATGGTGACACAGTTCAAAGATAATCCTTTTGAAAAAAAGTTTTATGAACTTGACAAAACGATTGCTGAATCAGATTACAAGCGGGTGTTCTACATACCTAAACTAGAATCTCATCTTGCGCTTTGCTACAATAACAGCAGGCATTGGCTTAATCCTCGATATGAACCGCTAAGCAACTCATTAAACTTGCTGCAAAATGAAATTCGTTATGAGTTACAGTACGTTGGAAAGGATAATTTTCCAGATATCGACAAGCTTGTTGTAGGCAAATTCGATTCAGCAGTGTTTGATAATTCAATGAAATTCCTCACTACGTTAAAGCAGTTTTATCTCATCAAGCAAAATAAGGCCATGCGTGAAAAAGAAAACATGGTTTCTGTTCTTACCAATACGCCTGAGAAATTACAACTTTATAACCAGCAGCGCGACAAATACCAGAATAAGGCTGTGGCATCGACAGTAAAAAACACAATTACCCCAAATAAAATTGTTGAATATGATGCACGCCTCTACCAAAAAATGTATTCCATCTACTTTGATGATCACAAACCTGCGCATTTTTTCGACTTTTCAGCAAACTTATTTGAGCCTACGAAGCATTTTGCGGGGCGCCTTTATGATACACTTTATTTCAATATCACTGTTATATGGTGTATGACGTTGTTCTTTTTTGTGGCACTTTATTTCGATTTACTGAAAAAGTTTATTCTACTTTTTGAGCAAAGGAAACACCGAAAGCGTGATAGGAATTAAGAATTTTATTATTTTGTGAAACTAAAAACTATCTACATGAATAAGTTACTCTCTCAAATTTTCATTGTTTTCGCTATCGTTATGACCGTTGCTTGTTCTGGAAAAAAAGAATCAGTCGATGCTGTTACTGACAATGAAGAATGGCCTGAAATGGATGAATTCCATATGATTATGGCCGAGAGTTTTCATCCCTACAAGGACTCTGCTAATATAGAACCTGCAAAAGCGAATGCAGCCGAGATGGCCAGAGCAGCGGAGAAGTGGGCGAATGCGGCACTTCCGAAAAACGTTGATAATGACGAAATGAAAACTAATCTTGCTCAATTGAAAATTGATGCAGCCGCATTTACACAAATTGTGCAAAGTGGTGATTCCACCAAAATTGGCGAATCCCTGACAAGTCTGCATGATGCGTTCCATAAGCTTCAAGAAGCATGGTATGGTGCAGGCAAAGATGAAGGACACAAACATCCGCATTAATTAATTGTTATCTGAATTGCAGTCCTGGGACTGTTTTTTTATGCTTAAAGTAGCCTGGACAGATTCTTATGTTATATCATTGCCGCCTCACCATCGGTTCCCGATGAGTAAGTATGAAGTGTTGCCCCAGCAGCTTCTGTACGAAGGCACCCTAAAATCTGAGAACATATTTAATCCTGTACCCATCGAAGAATCTTGGATTCTTCGCACGCACGATTCTGTCTATTGGAAAAACCTTCAAAACTTATCACTAACACCTAGAGAAGTAAGACGTACAGGATTTCCTTTAAGTGAGGAGCTTGTTCAGCGGGAGATCACCATTATGAATGGTACACTGCTTTGCACGGGTTATGCGCGTGAATTTGGTGTCGCGATGAACATAGCAGGTGGAACACATCACGCCTTTACGAATAAGGGGGAAGGCTTTTGCTTGTTGAATGATATCGCCATTGCTGCGAATTATTTGCTGGATACCTCTTTCGCGAAACAAATTTTGGTATTGGATCTGGATGTGCACCAGGGAAATGGAACAGCTCAGATATTTAGAGATGAACCATGCGTGTTTACATTCAGTATGCATGGTGCTAATAACTATCCATTGCAAAAAGAAAACTCTGACCTAGACATTGGTCTTGCTGATTTCACGGATGACTCATTCTATTTGAAAACATTAGATACAAATCTTAAAAACATCATTGACCAGGTACAACCTGATTTCATCTTCTTCCAGTCAGGTGTAGATGTACTGGCTACAGATAAGTTAGGGAGGCTAAGTCTTACGCGTGATGGTTGTAAACAACGCGATCGCATTGTACTCGAAACAGCCAAGCGCAATAAAATTCCATTAGTAGCCAGCATGGGAGGGGGATACTCAGAAGATTTTCGGGACATCATTGAAGCACACGCCAATACGTATCGATTAGCTCAGGAAATCTTTTTTTAGTGATTCTCATTTATTCTATCTTTCCCTTGTAACAGGGAAGGTTATTTAGAAAGAGTAACATGAGAAAATCGAATGGCTAAGAAATCACAATGGGCTGAAGTCGGGAAGAGAAAGTTGGAACTCTCCAACCTGGATAAAGTTCTTTTTCCGGAAGATGGTGTTGTGAAGGCAGAGATCATTGAGTATTACCTGAAGATTGCGCCCACACTGCTCAACCACATTAAGGGCAGGGCGCTCACCCTGATTCGCTTCCCAGATGGTATTCATGGCGAAATGTTTTACCAAAAGAACAGGCCTGAGTGGGCACCACCCTGGCTGGAGTTTGAAAAACTTGGCAAGGAAGAAAAGAAGGATTACATCATAGCGACAGAACCTGCCTCACTGGTATGGCTTGCCAATTTGGCTTCTCTTGAACTCCATCAGCTTCACAGTCGCAAACCAAAATTTGATTTTCCCGATTACATGGTCTTCGATCTTGACCCTCCGGAGGGTTATGATTTTAAAAAGGTCGTTCCTATAGCGTTCGAGTTGAAAGAATACATTGAAACTTTCGGATATACTGCCTTTGCCAAGACTACAGGAGGTAAAGGCATTCATATTTGCTGCCCGCTCGAACCCAAATTTGATTTCCATACTGTTTTTGAAGCAGCCCAATTAATCGCTCAGCCTTTTGTTGATCGTAATTCGAGTGAAACCACCCTTCATATCAAGAAAGATGCGTGCAAAGGCCGCGTGCTGATTGACATTTATCGGATTCGATCAGGGCAAAGTATTGTGTCACCGTATAGTTTGCGGGGAAGGATTGGTGCACCGGTTTCTATGCCACTGAAGTGGGATGAACTGGAGTCGTTAAAATCCCCACTGGAGCATAACATTCACAATGCGTTGGAAAAAGTATTACGGGATGGTGACGCCTGGGAAGGCATGGACGCCTTTTCTGTAGAGTTGCATACGCATCGAAAAAAAGTTGTTCCGAAGGAACTGGATCCGAATAACAAGAAGCGAAAGACACCCGCTCAACTGGAATCTTACGAGAAGAAGCGTGACTTTAAAAAAACACCAGAACCTGATGCGAGAATCATTGAAGGAGGGGGAAATAATTTTGTCATCCACCGACATCATGCAACTAACCTGCATTATGATTTGCGACTGGAAAAGGATGGTGTGTTGAAATCATGGGCCGTGCCAAAAGGATTACCACCGCATCCGGGTGTTAAGCGACTCGCGGTTCAAACAGAAGACCACCCGATGAAGTATCTGACGTTTGATGGGACGATTCCGAAAGGTCAGTACGGTGGTGGTGAGATGTGGATTTATGCGTTGGGCAAATACCAGATCACCAAAGACAAAAAAGATGGATTCTATTTCCGCCTTAGCAGCAAGGAAGTTTCAGGCGAGTACAGGATTTACAATATCAAAGCGAAAGAATTTTTACTCGAACGCGTAGATACTCCCCAAATCAATTATTTGCGTGACGAGATTGAACCCATGCTCAGCGATAGCACAGAAAAACTCCCGAAGGGTGATGATTACATCTATGAAGTAAAATGGGATGGAATCCGGGCCTTGATTTCATTGGAGGATGGGCAGGTACGAATCCGAACACGCAACCAGAATGACATCACCAAACAGTTTCCCGAACTCCTGATTGCTGATAAAGCATTCAGAGCAAGCAATGGTTTGTTTGATGCCGAGATTGTGTGTTTGAATAAAGAAGGAAAACCTGAATTCAAGAAAGTTATTAACCGGCTGCAGACTTCAGGAGAAACCAACATTCAAAAACTTTCAAAGACTAGCCCGGTATACTGCTACATTTTTGATTGCTTGTACCTCGATGGAAGAAGTCTGATCAATGACCCGTTGATGAAGCGAAAGGAATGGCTGAAAGATGCTGTGAAGAAAGATACACCCTACCGGGTAAGCGAATGGCTAGAGGATGGAGAATCGCTGCTGGAAGCTGCACGCGTGCATGAATTGGAAGGCATTATGGCCAAGCAAAAGGCTAGCAAATACTATCCAGGCAAGCGCCATGACTTGTGGCTGAAGATCAAAATCAGGAATACCCGTGAATGTGTCATTATTGGATATAATGAAGGCAAGGGAAACCGCAGTTCGACTTTTGGCGGGCTGCACATTGCTGAAAGAGAAGGAGATAAGCTCGTTTATCGGGGTAAGGTAGGGACTGGCTTTGACGATGCCACCATCAAGCAAATCTTCAGTCTGATTAAGAAGCTGAAAGAGATCAAAAAACCAGTTGAAGGTAAGATCCTGGATGAGAAAATCTCCAAGTGGATAGAGCCCAAACTCATGGCAGAAATCAGTTATGCTTCACTCACATCCGATAAGAACTTCCGAGAACCTGTGTTTGTGAGATTACGGCCTGATTTATAGTGAATCCCGTCATTGCGAGCTGAAGCGAGGGATGTGCCGTGGCGCGAAGCAATCCCGTGACTGAAAATCGGCTTCACCGCCACTGGATTGCTTCACTCCATCACACGTTCAACCGCTTCTGTTCGCAATGACGGACTCTCTATGGTTGCCCGAAACAATTCCGTTCACAAATCAAACATTTATTCTCAAAACCGTGTTTAATACCATATGGAAAAGACTAAAACCTCCAAGACTTCCCGTGCGAAAGGTAAAGCCACTGGCACAGAAGCAAAAATCAAATCAGCGTATGTTGATTATCTACTCAACAACGGAATGCAACCTTCTTCCATCTACAAATTCTGTCTCGATTTAAAACTGAAAGAAGATGAATTCTATAAACACTTTGGGTCATTTGAATCCATAGAAAAACATATTTGGAAGGGATTCATTGATCAGGCGACCTCAAGCCTGACTGCTGACAAAAGCTTTGTCGATTTTAGTGCGCGTGAAAAATTACTGGCATTTTATTTTACGTTAGCAGAGGTATTGAAGTCGAACCGGAGTTTTGCATTACTGCAATTGAAAGGTCACCGAAAACCGGAAATGGTACCTACATTTTTGAAGGAGTTTAAGACTGCTTTTGAGGACTTTATAGGCAGTATTCTCACCGATGGTAAATCGAAAGGAGAGGTGGCAATAAGACCTTATTTGGACAAGCGTTACCCTCAACTTTTTTGGGTGCACCTAGGCTTCCTATTAGTGTACTGGAAAGACGATGACAGCCCCGGTTTTGAGCAAACGGATGCCTTCATTGAGAAGTCGGTGAACCTGGCGTTCGATCTGATCGGAAAGGGAGCATTTGACTCTGCGATTGATTTTGTTAAGTTTCTGTACCAGAGTAAAGTAAAATAAGCACATAAAGCCCGCATGAAGGAGTTCAGTAGGATCCCGGTAACCAAAGTTGAGCGGGCAACTAAGTTCATTACGACCGGAGCCAAAATCGGCACCAATTATCTGAAGCATTATAGCAAGAAACTCATCGATCCTGACAAGACTCGGGATGAACTTCATGAGGACAATGCGAAGGATATTTACAACTCCTTAAGCGAGCTCAAAGGCAGTGCATTAAAAGTAGCGCAAATGCTGAGCATGGATAAGAACTTGTTGCCTACTGCCTATCAGCAAAAGTTCTCCATGGCGCAGTATAGTGCCCCACCTCTTTCGTATCCATTGGTGGTAAAAACATTTCAAAAGTATTTTGGAAAAGGACCCGATCAACTCTTTGAATCATTCTCCAAAAAAGCAGTAAATGCTGCTTCGATGGGTCAGGTGCATCTGGCAGTAAAGGATGGAAAAAGATTAGCGATTAAAATTCAGTATCCAGGTGTGGGCGATAGCGTGAAGTCTGACCTGGCCATGGTGAAGCCAATTGCGTTAAGCATGTTCAAACTCAATCCTGTTGAGTACAATGAGTTCATTCAGGAAGTTGAATTACGTATGATGGAGGAAACTGACTACGAACTGGAATTGAAGCGTTCCATTGATCTCTCCAAAAGAAGCAGTCATATCCCCAACATTATCTTTCCAACGTATTACAAAGAGTACTCAAGCCCTAAAATTTTGGCGATGGATTGGGTAGAAGGGAAGCCATTAGGAGAAGTGTTAAAGAACCCGTTACCCGATGGTGCCGGTAATAAACTGGGACAGGCCATGTGGGATTTCTACCACTTCCAGATGCACACCTTGAAGAGTGTTCATGCCGATCCACATCCCGGAAATTTCATCATTACGCCCGATTTTAAGCTTGGTATTATTGACTTTGGATGCGTAAAAGTTATTCCTGAGGCTTTCTATAACGTGTATTTCCAATTGCTCGACCGCAGCCTCTTAAATGATCCAAAAAGGCTTGAAAAGGTGTTTTATCAGCTTCGATTTATCTATGAGGATGACGCTAAAAAGGATAAGGATTTCTTTATAGCGCTGTTCACTCAACTTGTTGAATTGCTAAGCCGACCTTTCAAAAGCGAGCGTTTTGATTTCTCAGATACAGCCTATTTCCAAACGCTGTTTGAGTTTGGTGAGAAACTCTCTTCCATTAAAGAATTACGTGAATCGAAGAAGGCGAGGGGAGTGCGCGATGCACTTTATATCAATCGAACGTATTTCGGATTGTACAATCTGCTACACGATTTGAAAGCCCGAATCAAGATTTCTAGCGTTGATTAAAGTCCTTAGATTAGGGGACTTCTCATTCCGCGCATATCTACTCACATTCCCCATTCGAAGTGAGGTGATAAAATAAAAAAGCAGTGTCACTTCGACCGAGGCACGAGGGAGAAGTCCCCAACAGCTAGCCTTAATGCTTACAGATTTCTTCCTTCAGCGATTTATCGATCTTCATCCCAAGTACTTCCGCCTTCCTTAGATCTTCGCATGATCCAGATAATTTTTGATAATGCTTGGCCAGCCCTCGGTTTAAATACGCATAACCATAATCAGGTTGGTATAGAATGGCAACCGTATAATCTTCAATAGCATCCTGAAAGCGTTGTTCCTTTAGCAGTACATTCCCCCGGTTAAGCCACGCATTGGCAAAATTCTCCTTCAGCTCAATGGCATGAGTATAATCACTAAATGCTCCGATTAAATCGTTTAACTTTTCTTTTGTCAACCCACGATTCAACCAAAGATGAGGATCCTGGTCATCGATATTCAAGGCACGGTTATAATCTGCAAGAGCGCCCTTAAAATCTCCATTCGTTAACCGGTAATATCCTCTAGCAATAAAGGGATATTGAAGAGTAGAGTCTGTCTGGATTATTTCCGTCAATTGTTTTTCAATTTGATCAGATGAATCTTGTCTGGCTTGCACAGCGATATTATGGCGTGTTAGCGAATGATTGGGGTCAATGGCAAGTGCACGTTTAAAATCTTCTTGCGCTGATTCGTCCTTACACGCTTGTTTGGCTAACGCACGATTGACATAATAATCAGCTTCGACTGAGTTTAATTGAATGGCTGAATCCAGATAGCCGATTCCCCTTTTACAATTGTTCAGCTGTGTTTCAATGAGCCCCAGGTAATTGTAAAGTTCTGTCTTAAGTCCTCCCTGTGCTGTCATAATCTTATCGGTACCAGTGCCATGTGCAGTTTGCCTGTACAAGATTCGGTTTGTTTCACCTGCCGGCAAGTACTGAAGTTTCAAAAAATCTTGCTTCGCTAACTCATATAATTTCAATTCATAACGGATAACAGCCAAGTTGAACAACGGATCATACTGGTCGGGGAGGAGTTCCACACAAATGGCATAATCGATCATGGCACCATCCAAATCTTTCAGCCACTCACGCACTTCTGCTCGTGCGGAATAGGCTTCTGCAAACTTGGGAGATTGTTTGATACAATCATTTAAGAGTGTAAGCGCTTCGGTATAGTGCTCATCGTTCAACTGTTCAATTCCCTTTTCGTATAACCTTTCCGGAGTAAGGGGACGTTGGGCAGTTATCCATTCTGGAATGAATATTCCCCATAAAATAAGGCATGTTATAACACTGACTTTCAACATCCTATCATGGTGTTTCCCCGCAAAGATAAAATCCCTACCTTAGTCTTGTTAAAATGGTTCATTATCAATAATTTAGAGGCATCTATCTCATTTTTTAAACTAAGTACATATGAGAGCTATTTGGAAAGGTCACATCCGGTTTTCGTTAGTCACTATTCCGATCCGCATTTACAATGCCATCGACTCCGCACAAACCATCAGCTTTAATCTTCTTTCACGTGAAGGACGCAATCCGGTTTCATATGAAAAGAAGGATAAAGTTACCGGTCAGCCGCTAAAGACTGAAGATATTTTAAAAGGTTATCAGTATGAACCCGGTCAATTTGTGATTATAGAACAGGAAGACCTCGATAAAGTACGATTGAAGAGCACCAAGCTGATCGACATCGAGGGCTTTGTGGATGCAAGTGAAATACACCCTGCATTATTCGAATCGCCTTACTTTGCCGGTCCCGATGGCGATGTAGCCGCTAAAACATATGGTTTACTTTGTCATACGCTTAAGCAAACCGGCCGCG
>JANNQJ010000237.1:0-10798 GCA_031400675.1 Cyclobacteriaceae bacterium | reverse complement strand
TTTTGCGGTAGGTCGCACGCAAGGTATTCTATACTATCTGCGTAAGCTGATGGTGGAATACAAGATAGCCGATGTGCCTGTGTATGTTGATAGTCCGATGGCCATATCGTCTACTCATTTATTTTTTGCCCATCCAGATTTTTTAAAAGATACGTTTAACCTGAAAAAATTTGTTCAGGAAGTGGAGCCCAACATGACTGTATTTGTTCGGTCTTCGGCACATTCAAAATCATTGAATGAAATCAGGAGCAATGCGATCATCATTTCATCCAGTGGTATGATGACAGGCGGAAGGATTTTGCATCACCTGTATCACCGACTGGGCCATGAACAAGATACGGTACTGGTGGCAGGCTACCAGGCCGAAGGTACCAGAGGTCGTAAGTTACTGAATGGTGATAAAACCATTCGCATTTTTGGCAACGATGTTCCCGTGAATTGTAAAGTAGAGTACATGGCATCCATGTCTGGTCATGCTGACAGGGAAGAATTATTTCAGTGGATGAGTGAATTCAAGAGCAAACCAAAAATCACTTTCGCTGTTCATGGTGAGGGAGTGAATTTGGAAGCGTACGCACAAGCCATTCGTGCAAGAATGGGATGGAACGTAATCGTTCCGAAATATCTGGAGTCAATACAATTGTTTGACGGGATTTGATTTTTCCAAAAAGAAAATTACTTACGCAACATTCTTTTTTAGGATTCCCTTTTGCGGATGGATTTTTAATTCAAACACTTGGGATACGAATGCGCTAATCCGGTTGCCTATAAATTGTGCCTCCGCCTCTTTCGGATAAAATACGGTTAGCTCTAAGACGCCCCAGATAAAATTTTTGTGCTGACAAAGCTCGCGCGCCCATTTTTTAAATTCAACCGACCATTCATCAGCATATTGCACAAAAGGTTCGCGCCCATCGAAACTAAACTCAAGTTGGTTATCGTGGTAGTGTTTAAATCTGAAAATGCCCATCAGGTTAATGTACAGGTCATTCAGTTTACTGAAGTCTTTTGATTCGTGTTGTTCAATGCGGAGTACAGTTTCATCTACCAGACCCAATGAATTGTACTGCAACATGTATTGCACTTTTACATAATCCACTAAATACTCAAGGAGTGAATGCTCAAGCGACAGTTGTGCCTCTTCCAGAACGTAATTCTTATCAAGCGGAAAGAATTTTCGAAGCACAGCGAAAGGGTTTTACAAAGATAGATATTCCGGATTCAAGGTTCCTAGTTCAACGTTAAAAAATAATAGAGCTGAGTTCTGCCGATTTATTCTGAGAGTTGAGTACCTAATTTTAAACTTCGAACTTTAAACCTTGAACTATTCATGTTCCAAAACTTTCTGCTTTAGCATTGTTCAGGTATGACTCAAGTTCAATCGGGGCATCGGCACTGTCAAGCAAACAGCCATCTGGTACGGGTGGGTAAATTTCAGCATACGTTTTTACCATGTTCATGAATACCCTTCTGTACACATGAGTTCGATTGATTTTTTCAGGATTATCCAATCCTGCGCACGATAGTAATTCTACGAAACTGCCCACGGTATTCTTATGATAATTAGCTACACGTTGTTTTTTATCCTCGACCACCAAACCTTTTGTAAAGTAAGGGTCTTGTGTAGCCACACCTGTGGGGCACGTATTCTTATTGCACTCCAGTGCTTGTATGCAGCCTAAGGCCAACATCATGGCGCGTGCGCAGTTGGTGAAATCAGCACCCAATGCCATAGCTCTTACAATATGGAAACCAGTCATTATTTTTCCCGAAGCATCGAGCTTAATATGTTCCCGAATTCCAAAACCGCGCAAGGCATCATCGGCAAAAGCGAGGGCATCTAACAACGGCATGCCCACATAGTTAGTGAACTCCGGAGGCGCGGCACCAGTTCCACCTTCTCCTCCATCGATGGTAATAAAATCGGGGTAGGTATTGAGTTGCACCATGGCCTTACAAATGCCCAGGAATTCACTTTTGCGTCCGATACAAAGTTTAAAACCGATCGGTTTACCTCCTGAGAGATCGCGGAGTTGTTTTACAAATTGAATTAATCCAAGCGGTGAATTAAATGCGCTGTGAAATGGAGGTGAAAAAACAGTAGTTCCGGCTTTTACTCCGCGAATAGCTGCAATCTCAGGTGTATTTTTCTTGGCGGGTAAAATTCCACCATGTCCGGGTTTCGCTCCCTGTGAGAGTTTTATCTCAATCATTTTTACTTCGGGCCGTATGGCATTTTTCTGAAAAGCCTCTGGTGAAAAATTTCCAGCTTCATCACGCGCTCCAAAATAACCGGTACCGATTTGCCAAATAATATCGCCACCGTTTTTCAGGTGATACGGACTGAGACCACCCTCACCGGTGTTGTGAGCAAAGCCACCAATTTTTGCTCCGGCATTCAGTGCTTCAATAGCATTGGCGCTTAACGATCCAAAACTCATGGCTGAAACATTCATGACGCTCGCATCATACGGTTGTTTACAATCTTTATTGCCAACACGTACTCGGGGATTATGGTCAAGTTTGTTATGATCCAGCGGATTGATAGAATGTGTCATCCACTCGTAGCCTTCGGCATATACGTTAAGTTGTGTACCAAAGGGAATGGTATCGATTTGCTTTTTAGCACGCTGGTAAATAACAGAGCGTTCATTCCTGTTCAACGGTGTTCCGTCTGTATCAGACTCAACAAAGTACTGTTGGATTTTTGGCCGCATGTCTTCAAAAACATAGCGGAGTCTTCCAAGTAAAGGGAAGTTTCGTCTGATCGCCTGGCGCGTTTGGGCCATATCGACAAATCCCATGTAAATAAGTGGGCCAACAAGAATCAGGGAAAATAGGGCCCCTTTCCAGTAATATGCCCAAACAAGAATAAGGGCTACTACAATAACAGAAGTAACAATGAATATTTTTCTCATAAGGGTTTAAGGTAGGAACAGAACAAGTTAAGGGGTGCGTTGGAAAACACCAAGAACGTGGTTATTTTTAGTTCCCGAACGCCTTAATATGGTCAAAAAAATATTGGTTGGGCTTTTACTGCTGATGGTTGTTATGCAACTATTACAACCCACGAAGAACGTTTCGGAAGGGATTTCCACAAATGACATTTCAAAGACGTATGCTGTACCTGCTGATGTTCAGAATGTGTTTGAAAAAAAGTGCTATGACTGTCACAGCAATAACACGCACTATCCCTGGTACATCCACATACAACCTATTGGATGGTGGATGGCATCGCATATCAAAGATGCCAAGGATCACTTGAATTTTTCTGAATTCAAAAAGTATGATGAGAAGAAAGCGCATCATAAACTAGAAGAATTGTCGGAAGAAATTACGGAGGGCAGCATGCCACTTAAAAGTTACGTATGGCTTCATGCAGAGGCGAAAGTGACACCTGAAGAAAATAAAAAAATTAACGACTGGGTTCAGTCACTGGGTGTGGTTGTTGGAAAAGAAGAGTAACAGGATAGATCAATTATACCGGATAAAAGCCGGAGCATTTACAAACCCTGAACTATACTTTACTTTGAGATTGCTTGACAGAGTAACTTTAAAGTGCGATAAATCTTCAGTTACCCTCGGGAAGTAGTAAAATCGTAACTCAATCGTGCCAAAAATTAAATTCTCGTTTCGTGTGCGAACACCACTACCCAATGCGAAGTAGGCTTTTTGTTTAATTAGTGTTTCATTTTTAGGAGCCACCATGGCCATCTCGGCAAAAACAAGAGGGGCAAAATTAAAACCTAAAAATGAAGATCGAATGAAGAATAAAGTCTCTGCACCAACGCCAAACCGTTGAGTTCCCACTAAGCTATCCGAGTTAAATCTTTTTATTCCAAAATCATTATTAATCCGCAACAGCGAGGTAACTTGATAATTAAGAATAGTGGTGTAGCTTAGACCAACAGCTTGTCGGATTTTAACCCCATTCCAATTCAACAATTTACTAAACAAGGATGCAGAAGCAAGAATGGTAACGTCTTGTAATTGATTTCCATTTTTGAAGCCCCCAGCCCGAAGAGAATATTCTCGGAAGTCCCCATTTTTTCGGAACACAGATTTTTCAAATTCTGCTCCCAGGTAGGGACGAACAAAATCAAGCTGTCTAACATGTCCGGCCAGAAATGTTAACTTCCTTCCGTATGGAACGTCTTCTGTTCGGCCAAAACCATAAACATACTTGGTACGATAGAAATTCTGCTTATAAAAAGTGAACTCACCTAATACATATATTAAATTATTGTACACGGGTTTTGATAGGTCTGCTTGTTGGGTAGGAAATTCGGTAAAGTTCTGCCTGAATGTTCGTATAGCCACAAATTGTCTATTACGATTTCCCGACTTGTTTTTGATCCCAATGTTGTAGCCAATCCAAAAGTCGTTCACATAGTATGTGTAGTTTCTAAAAACCGTATCAACTTCGTTGAAAGCATTAACTGACCAATTACGGCTAAATTCTAAACCACCTGCCCATCGTGTGTATGGCGAAACCAAGGGGCGATCTAATTTTAAATAAAGCGCGCTCTCATTTTCAAGACCATAGCCTGCCCCGGTATTTATTTGCGTATAAGAAACCGTTGCGTTCACGAAACTTCCTTTGATGCTATTCTTACTGTAAAGCAACTGCATGCCAAATTGCGGATCGCGTTCCGTGTCCACCAATCCCCTGAATTCTGCGCGCTGACCCAATCCCGAAAGGTTCGCATCATAAATTCTAAACCCAACGCTTGTTGTTGAACTGACCGAGAAGCTTCCACCAAGACTGAACACATCACGGGTATACACATCCACGTCCACCATATCGCGGTTGCCACGGATAGGCTTGACAATAATCCGGGCGTCTACAATAAAGGCCAGGTCGCGCAGGTAACGTTCGTTATCGGCAAGCTTATACGGATCTAATGGTTTTTTCTCTTTAATAAACAGGTTGTTTCTAATGATATGTACTTTGGTATTGGTGTGTAATGAATTCGCTACACTGGCCATACTGTTCACGACCTTGTAGCGGCTTGTGTCATTTATGTCGCGTTCGAAACCAACGTGGTGAATCGTGATCTTACGGATGATCTTACCCTGATAGCGCTTATAAACCGACTCACTCTTTTTATCCATCACTGTATCACCCGGGTTTTGATACACCCATCCTTTTACTCTTTTCGCGACTTTGTTATTCATCACACCATTTTTTTTTCCTGGCTCACTGGCAGGCGGATCCTCTTTTACAGGCTTTTGGGAAAGCACGGAACCAGGCAGGAGAAATCCTGTAAGAAGGAAAAGCAGAAAGGCTCTATTTCTTAGCATTGGCGCGAAACTGCAATAAATAAATGGATAGTGAGAAACTAAATTCTTTCAGTTACCAAAATAAAAAAAAGAGGCTGCCTCAAAAGCAAAACAAATAAGTAATTCTTGTCGAAACCCGCCTGTTTGGTAGGCAGGTTCCTGCATCTCTTTCCGTGCTTCAAAGGGGGATCGCGGCACAGGGACGGGAAGAATAACTGCTTTTTGGGCAACTCCTTTAAAAAGAATAATCAGTAATTTTCTTAATAAAAACTGGGACAGAAAGATATTTCATAACAAATAACAAACTTTGGAATCCTGGAGTTTGCCGGATACATTCCTGGTACCCGAACACCTCAGTATAGGTTGAATAATAATATTTTAGAGGGAGGAGATCCCTGGAAAAATAGTATAACTGATTCAGGTTTTAGAAGTTCCAGATGGGCAAATGCAAATAGGCCTCAGGTATACTTTTGGAAGCTGAGATTGAAGCAACATAATTTCTAGAAAGAGGCCTTTCGGGTCTCTTTTTATTTTAAGCAAGCTTTCGTATTTTCCAGATATTATGCATCTACGCAGCTACGCCCTGCTGTTTTTCCTCGTTATTTCTTTTTCCTGTAACCGATCAGGTGAGGATAAGTTAAGTTTACCAGAAGTGGCCCTTGATTTGGAGAATATTCAAAAACGCGGCCACATCAATGTTCTGGTAGACAATAATTCCTTCAGCTACTTTATTTATAAGGGTCGTCCAATGGGTTATGAATATGAGTTACTCAATCTGCTGGCCAAACAATTAAAAGTTGATTTAAAAATTAAAGTGATCTCGGGAGTAGAGAAAGCAATTGAGCAACTCAACTCCGGAGAAGGGGATATTCTCGCGTTTCCGCTTACGATTACAAAGGAACGAACTCAATACGTAAATTTCACAGAACCTCTCTTCAATTCATACCAGGTACTGGTTCAACGTAAACCCGAAAACTGGCGAAACATCACACGCGATCAGAATGATCGTAAACTTATTCGCAATGCGTCTGATCTAATTGGTAAAGAGGTACACGTCATCAAGAACTCAAGCTTTGCTCAGCGGTTGAAGAACCTGTCGGAAGAGATAGGGGGCGATATTATTATTCATGAAGACAGCGCTGAGGCAGAAAGTGAGTCTCTTATTAGGAGCGTAGTAACCGGTGAGATTGATTACACGGTAGCGGATCACCCTATTGCGGTAGTTAATGCAGCATATTATCCGAACATTGATGTAGGGACTATTTTAAGCCTGCCACAACAAATTGCCTGGGCGGTGAGAAAAAATTCTCCAAAACTTTTGAATACGATTAATGTCTGGTTAGCACAAATTAAGAAACAGCCTACCTTCATGGTTATTTATAACCGGTATTTTAAAAGTCCTCGTACTTCTTTGTTGCGGATCAAGAGTGATTACTCATCCATTGGTGGCGATAAAATTTCAAAGTATGATGAGTTGATAAAAAATGGGGCTGAAAAACTTGGTTGGGATTGGCGGCTGCTCGCAGCAATAATTTATCAGGAATCTAAGTTCGTAACAGATGATCAATCATGGGCTGGTGCAAGAGGACTCATGCAACTCATGCCCGAAACGGCCGAACGTTTTGGTGCCACAAACCCCGATGACCCCAGGCAAAGCATTCGAGCGGGTGTAAACTTTTTACAATCCTTAGATAATCACTGGGCGAAAAGTATTACCGATCAGAATGAGCGACTAAAATTTGTGTTGGCTTCTTACAACGCGGGGCTTTCTCATGTTATTGATGCACGCAAGCTTACAATAAAGTATAAAAAAGATCCAGCGGTATGGGGTGATGTAGAATACTTTCTACTCCAAAAATCAAATCCCAAATATTATCGCGATCCCGTTGTAATGGCTGGGTATTGCAAATGCGAAGAGCCTGTGAATTATGTGAAGAGTGTGTTGGAGCGTTACGCGGAGTATAAGGTGCACATTGCCGGATGATAGTCATTGATTATGGATTCTTGATTCTGGTAATTATCCCCAACGTCCAGAATCCAGTATTTTGAATCCAGAATCAGGAATTCAGCTTGTTTACTATCTCTTCAAAGTTTAAAGCGCTCCAATTAGTTTCAAGGCTCGGTGTCTTCATCACCTCATCCATAATTCTTTTTTGCTGCTGACCGATACGATAGGCTTCAGAATAGCGCATATCATCATGAAAGGTTACCATGGAATAAAGCGGAATCCATTTCTCCGGATACAGTTCATGCAGTTTAGCTTCTATCTTCTTTTGGAGGAGAAACGAGGCATCCGCTACGAGGTCACGCATTTCAACGAAATTATCCAATGCTAATTGAGCAATGGCATCTGCATCGGGTTTTCGTAGCTCTTGAAATTTTGATAAGACTATTTCCCAATCATCGTTATGGGTATCCAATAACGCGTTTAGTACGCGACAATCTTCAAAGCCGGCATTCATACCTTGACCAAAAAAAGGAACAATACCATGCGAGGCGTCACCCATCAATAACGTATTGTTTCTTACCCACGGAAAACACCGAATGGTAACCAGTGACGCAGTGGCATTGTCGCGAAAATCTTCCTGCAGGGTAGGCATCAGGGCAAGCGCATCCGGGAAGTATTTTTCAAAAAAGCGTTGAATATTCTCTTTGGTAGTTAACTGACTGAACGACACAGGCCCTTCAAATGGAAGAAATAGGGTACAGGTAAATGTCATGCTGGGATTGGGCAGTGCAATCAGCATGAAACTTTCACGAGGCCAGATGTGAAGCGCATTGGGTTCGAATAAGAATTCACCATTTTCACCAGGCGGTATTCGCAATTCTTTATATCCGTGTTCAATAAAAGTCTGTGCGTATTCAAATCGATCCGTAAACTGCATAGTCTTTCTAACAGCAGAAAAAGCACCATCGGTTCCTATGATTAAATCATACTTTTTATGATAAATCGCCTCATTCTCTTTCAGCGTTAATTCTGTTTTATCAAAATCAACATGCACGCACCGATGTTCAAAGTAAAACCTAACACCAAGTTTCTCGGCTTCGGTCATTAAAACCATATTTAGGCCGCTGCGTGAAACGGAGTTTATAAACTGCCCCGATTTTCCATACTGCTGAAAGGTTAAGGTACCTTTTTCGTCATGGATCATCCTTCCATGCATTGGAACTGCATTTTGTTTCAGAACATCCGCCAAGCCTACCTCGTGTAGTGCTCGTATGCCCCGGTTACTCAATGCCAGGTTTATAGAGCGTCCCCCCTCGATATGATGTTTACGCATATCCATCCTCCGTTCAAAAACTGAAACGGTGTAACCTCTTTTGGCGAGGTAGATAGCAATTAGCGAGCCCACAAGCCCTGCCCCGGTGATAGCGATATTTTTGGTTTTTGACAATGACATCGAATTATATCTTAGCTAAACGTATTTAAATTAGTTGTGAAAACTCCTGATAATTATCAGGATTTAGCCTTTAATATTTTTTTGAGAATCTCCGCAAAGCGAAACACCTCTTCAAACGTGTTGTACAACGGTACCGGGGCTACACGGATAACATTTGGTTCGCGCCAATCTGCAATAATCCCTGCTTTAGTAAGGGCATTAAAAATTTCCTTGCCTCGATGCTTCATATAAACGGAGAGTTGGCATCCACGTTCAGCAGTAATGGAAGGTGTAAGAATTGTAAAATGTTGATGTTGGGAATCAATTCCGTTTAACAGGTATTCAAGGTAGGCTGTAAGATGAAGACTTTTCTTTCTTAAATTTTTTACACCTGCTTGTTGAAAGATTTCTAATGAAGCAAGTAAAGCGGCTCCGGGTAATACCGGGAAGTTGGAGAGTTGCCAACCATCGACACCCATCATTGGCTTAAAGCCCTTTTTCATTTGAAACCGTTCCTTTTCATCATGACCCCACCAACCGGCAAACCTTGGTAAATCGAAATTAGTGGCGTGCCGTTCGTGCACAAATGCTCCGGCAACTGCTCCGGGGCCTGCATTCAAATATTTGTAACTGCACCACACGGCAAAATCAACATCGTCTTGATGAAGAGTGAAAGGAACATTTCCAATCCCATGTGCAAGATCGAACCCGACCTTGGCCCCCGCCTGGTGTCCAGCCTCTGTTATTTTTTTAACATTAAAAAGTTGTCCGGTGTAATATTGAACGCAACCAATGATTACCAATGCAAGTTGATCGGCATGTTCTTCAATTGCTTTAATAATATCTTCCGTGCGTAATGCATACTCACCAGCGCGTGGCATGAGTTCAATGATGGCCTCATCGGGATTCAGGCCGTGTAACTTCGCCTGCGATTCAAAAGCATATTGATCGGAAGAAAATGCGCCCGCCTCTGTGATAATTTTAAAGCGAGTTTTTGTAGGTCGATAGAATGTTACTAACATCAGGTGAAGATTCACGGTGAGTTGGTTCATGGCCACGACTTCCGAAGGCTTAGCTCCGGTAAGTGTTGCTAATCCTTTCTTGGTGAACTTATGGTAATACAACCAGGGCCTTCGGGAATGAATATGCCCCTCAACTCCCAGTTTTGCCCAGTCTTCAAGTTCTTCCAGCACAAATTTTTTTGTTGTCTTGGGTTGAAGCCCAAGGGAGTTACCGGTAAAGTAAATTGAGGACTTACCTTTTACTTTCGGGATGCAGAAAAGAGAACGAAAGCGTTTCAGCGAATCCAAGCGATCGAGCTTACGAGCAAAGACAATGGAGTTTTCAAAAGCCATGCGTAAGAATATTTAGTTAACAGGCAGGGGTTGATTTTCCAGATTCTGCAGTGTCTGTTTTTCGTGATGCTCTACGTGGTGAATAGTAAAGTATAACATTTCGCGAAGTGTCAATTTTCCTAGCAACGGGTGCGGAAGAATCAACGTGTCCAGTTGTTTTTCAGAGAAAGAATCGACCCGGCTGATTAGTGAATTAATCAATGCTTCAAGTTTTTTCGATAGTCCTTTACGATCGCTGGTAGCCACTTCTTTCGGAATAAAGGGTGCGGATGCTTTGCCGCCTGCCGCTAACTTGGTATAGTATTTTTCAACCAATCCATCGTAACCTTTGGAGGGGCGATCGGCTTTTCCGAAAGCAACCTTCAATATGAAACCGGGTAGCATGAACGCTAAATTCACAGGTCTTACACTTTTAATAATATGCGCTAATTGTTGGCCGGCTGTCCATTTACCATTGTGCGAATGCAAAAAATCCGAATCTGATAAATGATGTATCTGCTTAATAAATCGAAAATGGTTCTCTCGCAGATGTTGTTGAATTTCACTTTTCGTCATGATGCTTATACAAACCGTGGATCAGCCTCCATTACAGTACCACACTTCTTGCAGGTGAGATGTTCCTTCGATCCGTAGAAATCGCGGAACCTTGGAATAAAATCCTTCTCGATATTCTCCAAATGGAATTTATATTCATGGAGCTTATTATTACAGTTTTCGCAAAACCACATTAAACCGTCATCTTCACTTGCCGCACGCTTGCATTCAATGACAAGTCCAATG
>JANNQJ010000236.1:0-40574 GCA_031400675.1 Cyclobacteriaceae bacterium | reverse complement strand
GTATTTTGATAATAAATAACGGAGCCAAAATACTCACTGGATTGACCAACAATCAAATCAAGGTCTTCATCCTTGTCAAAGTCGGCCAGAACGGGTGAACCATAGTAGAAGGAGAAATAATTCATAGGGTTTCCTGTTCTTGCTACAGGATCCCAAGACCCAGTTTGCTCACAAAACTCACCACCCCCGCACTCAACATAAAACCTTAAGGGACCAAATCCATATCTATCGCTCACGAGAACATCCAAATCACCATCTCCGGTAATATCGGCAAAGGTCATGGCTACACTATAAAAATTCCGAAAGTAGTTGGTTAGGCTATGAAAGGAAGACGAAAAATCACCACCTGAGTTTTCGAAGAATTGAACTGCGCCATATCCGCTATATGCAGAGGTATACGAGCTTCCTATAAAAAGATCTACATCTGAATCCTGATCGATATCTACAAAGACAGGAATTGAAGGGCCATATTTAGTACCATAGATTCCATCAAAAGGATTGCTCGAACCAGTTTGCTCTGTAAAGGCGGGGTTTGTAGCTGATCCGGTATTTCTGAAAAAGAAAGTAGGGGAATATTTTCCATTATTACCCGCGCTAGGGTCATTTACACCTAAGAGTAGGTCGTAATCACCATCGTCATCAACGTCCATGAAGGCTGGGGCAGCCTGTGGACCCATATTTACGTCTCCAAGGGGATTTGAGGAATCGGTAATCTTGGTAAATCGTTTAATGGAATTTGGTGCGCCTCCTGTATTCTTAAAAAATTCAATATCACCATTTGCGTTTCCAGCAAAAATATCCAGGTCACCATCATTATCAATATCCACCACCGCCAGACGAGGGTATGAAATGAAGAAAGGAGGAGGCAATGGATTTGCATCATCATTCCTTTCAAGGGGCCCCACAGAATTTTGAGCCTGTACCGGATTACTGATAGAAAGCGTAAGCGCAAAGGCTGCACCAGCTCCTGCCAGGCGCAATTGTGTTTGTAACGACTTAAGCCTTTCGTAAAGTCTTTTAAGCCGGCTAATGAGAGAGGATTGTTTTCTTTTGTTTAGCTTATAAAACCGGCCGTTGTGAATTGCTTTATCAAAACGAACCTTGAACTTCAGGTATTTACCCGAAGCCGATGAGTATAGACTTTGAAGAAGCTGATGATGGTGGTTCATGAAGTTCTAAGCATGAAAACTTTCTAAATATATCTTAAATACCTATCTTTTACAACAGGACTTACCCCCCTAATATTCAAATTCATGCTTGTTTTAGAGAACGTATTTAAGAATGTGTCACATGACATAAAAAAGAAGATTCAGGCGCTTTGGAAAAGTGAGGGCGCTCTGGAGGACGAGAAACTAATTGAGGAAAGGCTAAGTCAGGTGGTCTACATTGTTCTCGACTCAGAAACGGGGAACCGTTGCAGGAGTCTCCACCGCAGAAAGGAAAAGAGTTCAGGCATTAAATAATAATTATTTTTATGAGTTCAGGTGTTTTATAGGGGAGGCCCATCGGATTGCCGGGCTGGATGTAAAGCTTTCAAAAGTAACTTTTGAATTTCTAGAATCCATTAGTCGTGAAGATGAAAATAATCCGATAGGAATATTTTCTGTACTGGAAAATGAAAAACTTAAACAAGAACCAGTTTGGCGTAGGGCCGTTTGGCCGGAAATAGAAATGTATTTTGTTGGCTATACAAATTCGGGAAACCCAATTCGTATTCATTATTTTAAAGGTGCTAGGATTTAAGATTCACCTCACCCTAAATCCCTCTCCAAAGGAGAGGAACTTTTAACGATTTATGATTTTAATTCAGCAGCGATGTATTTACAAAAAGAAGATAGGGTAGGATTTTCCCAGAACACAATTGGGCTAATGGAAATATTCAATCTATCTTCCAGTTCGTCTAACATTTGCATGGCATGGATCGAATTTAACCGTAAGTCTTCAAAGTTTGCATTCACATCAATGGATTCCTGCTGTATACCCATCATTTGTGATAGCTCTTCACGGCAAAACGAAATCAGTTCTTCTTCAGTTAGTAGTTTAGCCATAGTGTAATTAAATGGAAGGTACAAAACCACAACTAATTTTTGAAAACCTTTGGCTAAAGCCTGATAGCCCGGTTCATCATCAGATACGGCAACTATGGAAAAAACATTTTCCTAGCCTGTCAGAAGAGCAAGTAGATAAGCGGTTGAATCAAGTTGTATTTGCGGTTCAAACTAAAGCGGGAGAGGTGGTAGGAGTTTCTACAGCCTTCCGCGCATACGTGCAGCAATTGAGAAATCATATGTATGCCTTTCGATTTTTTATTGACCCTGCGTATCGCATCCCAGGCCTGATGGAGGTAATCCTTGTTAAAACAAGGGATTTTATGGAGGAGATCAGCCAAACCGATGGACCAGAGGATAAACGTTGCATCGGTATGATTACGCTTGTTGAGAATGAGCGAATTATGAAGTATAGAACAGAGGCTATCTTTCCAGCCTCTAAAATGGTCTACATTGGTAACTCACCTAAAGGGTACCAGATTCGGGCATACTATTTTAAGAAAGCGCTGATTTAATCTCACTGTATGTCAGTCTGAGCGCAGTCGAAGACTAATTCTGGAGTTCAAATCAGGTTTCGACTCCGCTCAACCTGACATGCGGAATTTTAGGAAATTTTTACCAGCAATTTTGTAAGTGTTCGTATAGCCAGGTTATTATTCCACTCCGGCTCGGCATCAATCAATTCAATTTTCTTAAACCGGGTCAGCAGGGTCTCGATCATGAGTTGAGTCTGAATTCGGGCCAGCCAATCACCCAGGCAATAATGAGCTCCTCCGCCAAAGGCAATGTGTTTGTTCTCTGAGCGGTCAATCAAAAATTCATCTGGCCTTTCGAAAACTTCCGAATCACGGTTGGCCGAGCCGAGGCAAATGGTTAGTGTGTCTCCAGTTTTGATTTGTTTGCTACCAATCTCGACATCTTTTCCTGCAATGCGGCCTACAATCTGAACCGGTGAATCGTACCGTAGCAGTTCTTCAATTGCTGCAGGTATTTTTGAGGGATCACTTCTTAGTTGCGTTAATACTTGCGGATGGGCTAACAGATTGTAAAGCCCCGTACTCATTAACCCGATAGACGTTTCTTCCCCTGCAATGAAAAGCAGAATGCAGGTAGAGATTAATTCGTCATCATTCAACGTTCTATCCTGTTTGTTGAGTTGCACCAACTTGCTTATAATTCCTTCGTCTGGGTGAGGTTCCTTTTCCTTTACAATTTTCTTAAAGTAGGTGATAAAATTTTTTGCAGCTTCATTGATGTTGAGAATATCCTTGAATGAAATATACAGGTCAAGTGCTTTGATCATCACCGATCCCTGTTCTTTCAGATATTCGTAATCGTTTGGGGGAAGGCCCAGTATTTTACTGATGGTCATGGCCGGTAAGGGCTTGCCCAACTCATTGACAAGATCGAATTCGTTGGAAGGTTTTGAAAGTAATTGGTCAAGATTGCTTCGTACGATCTTCTCTACATCACGGGTGTTCCAAACCTGATGAATGAATTTACGGATACGCGTATGGTGCGGAGGGTTTAGAAAAAGAATGAAACCCTTCATCGCGTTTTCAATGGAGCTGAAGTCCAGATCCTTGTACTTAAAGTATCCAATTCCTTTCTTCAGCCACTCAAAGCGATTGCCCACGAGGTAGTCGTTGCTTCTTAAAATGTTACGAGTATCTTCATAGCGTGTAATAATCCACTCTCCGGTTTGCGACAAATGCACAGGATCTTCTTCGCGTAAGCGTTTGTACATCGCATAAGGATTTGCAATGTGTTTCCGGTCGAAGGGTCGCCAAAGCGGATCAGTTGCCATCTTTTGCTAAATATTCGAGTATTAAAAAATCGGCATAGGTGTCAATGGTGGGGTAATCCCAAAACGCTATTGGATTTAACGTTATTCCATATTTACCTTCTAATTTTTCCATTACAAAGATGCACCGAACTGAGTCCAGTCCCAGGTTAAAAAACGAATCGGAATCCTGAATGTCTTTTAAATCAATGCCGGTTTCTTCGGCAATAATTTTTTTTAAATCAATTCTTACTTCATCCTTATTTTTCATTTTTTTCAATTTCAACTGCCCAAAATGTTTTAGTAGGTGTAGACAAAGCCATTCTGAATTCCGGTTTTTCGAGATTAAGAATCCCAGGCCGCAACATTCCGGGCAACACTTTCACATCATAAATTTCTTCTACACTGTTTTCATATTTAATATAACCGGCAATGCTGGCGGTAGGTAAATGCATTACTACTACACCACAAAAGATAGATCGTTGAGCAATGGGCAAATCAGCGAAAGCCGTACTTGTTTGTCTTAATTTTGAAAGCCCGATGAAAATGTAATCGCCAATGCGATCCATTCCTCTCACGAATCCATCTAACCGTTTCAAGACTTTATAATTTTTACTACTCAAGTCTACCTCTGCCAGCTCTCCAGTAGCAGAAAGTAGCACATAAACTTTATTGTCATAAATCCGTGGCGAGTGTGGCATCGGGAGATTCTCGGCAAGGATTTCATTTGACATAATATCGATCAGGCAACCACCGGTTGCTTTTGTAGCTCGCCAGCCGTTTGGTGAATTTGTTTTTCCTAAAACAGTAACATATCGCGGACTATCACCTTCCATCGCAAGTCCATTCAAATGGCAGTTGTCATCAGGCGTTAGGTTTGTTATGAAGTTTGGTTTCCAATATGGAGTGAAGTTGAAGTCTTCGTTAATGTAAGCCAGGCATGAGAAGCGGGTATTAACGCCTATCAATCCTTTCGATGTCCAGTGCAGGTCATGAATATCCAACTCACCGGTGTAGTATACTGAACGCGGTATGAATAAGCCATCGTACACCTTTGGCTGCTTGGGATAGGTATGGGCTAACTCGGCATTGTTTGCCAACATGATTACTTCATTGAGCGTAGCTATGGCCATTTTATTGTTTTGCAACGCCATTCCCATCGGCTTTGAGAACTGACGCGGCAGCTGAATAAGATGATCTCTGTCTTTTGGACTGATGAAGATCACCTTTCCGGCCTGGTATGTTGAAATGGCAAGTGAACAATTCAGTTTCTGTAACAACTCCGGGATATTGGGTGAGTAGGTACAGGAAAACGGAGCCAGATTTTTATCCATGAACGTATGTTAGCTTTTAAAATTAAAGGATGGAACCTTATTATTCTAACTTTATGTTTGTAAAATCGTATTCTAAATTTTGATTCCGTGGATTTCGCAAGGATAAAAGAAAAAGTAGTCCAGTATCAGCAGCAAGGTAAATCACTCTTTACCAGCTCATCTTTTCAATCACACAGCCTGGTGATGTTGCATATCTTAAGCAGGATTGACAATTCTATTCCTGTATACTTTATCAATACCGGATATCATTTCCCAGAGACCATCAAGTTTAGGGATCACATTACTCAACTCTTTGGGTTAAACACCATTGACCTTAAATCGGAGGTACCCAAGCATATGCAGCGTAATGCTGAAGCGAGATTACTATTTACCTCTGATCCGGATCATTGCTGCTACCTGAATAAGACACAGCCCATGGATTCTGCACTACGCTCACATGATGTATGGATTAATGGTGTACGTGCTGACCAAAGTGCTGTGCGTGCAGCGATGAAGGTTGAGCAACCGGCTCCTTACAATACCATTCGCTTTCACCCGATGCTCGACTGGAATGCAAAAATGATCTTTCAATATCAGAAAGAATACATTTTGCCAACGCATCCACTTGAGGAGAAGGGTTACGTAAGTATTGGCTGTGAGCCTTGCACGCGCAAACTTGACCCTGGCATGCAGGAACGGGAGGCCAGGTGGTATGGATTGAAGAAAGTAGAGTGTGGGCTACACACTGAATTGGTAACTAAATAATAAATAATTGTCAGCCTGAGTTTGTCGAAGGCGGTGAGTCTACAACAAATCAGGTTTCGACAAGCTCAACGTGACAATAAAATAATTATGAATGTACTCGTAACAGGAGGGGCCGGATATATCGGTACAGAGTTGGTGAGCAAGTTAGCTGCTGATGAAAAAGTTAAACGGATTGTGGTGTACGATAACCTGAGTCGCCCGAACTACAGTGTGTTTTTAGGAGGCCGCAAGCAAGGTCATGAGAAGGTACAGTTTTACAAAGGTGAGTTGCTCGATTCGAGGCACCTTAAAATGGTATTGAAGGGGATTGATGTCGTGTATCATTTGGCGGCTAAAGTAACCACACCGTTTGCGAATGACGATGCCCACCTATACGAACAAGTGAATCATTGGGGCACAGCAGAACTCGTGTATGCTATTGAAGAAAGTAATGTTAAAAAACTTATATATACCAGTAGTTCAGGTATTTATGGTGATTCCGAGGAGGCTGTGGATGAACAGAGTGAACCAAAGCCAAAGACATTTTATGCGATCTCCAAGCTACGGGGTGAAGAGCATGTTAGGAGGTTGTTGGGTAAGATTGACACCTACATCTTCAGGTGTGGAAACGTTTATGGGTATAATCGAGGGATGCGTTTTGACGCGGTGATCAACAAGTTTGTGTTTGATGCTAACTTTCAAAAGAGAATTACGGTGAATGGGGACGGCAATCAGTCACGTACATTCATTCATATTGATTCAATTGCCAAGGCTTTGGCTAACCTCCTGAACAGCGACCTAGCCAGTGGAACGTATAATCTGGTTGAGCGAAACATTAAGATAATTGATGTGGTAGATGAGTTGAAGCAACTTATTCCTGATATGGAGTTTATCTTTATTAATCAGCACCTTAAGCTTCATCAATTGAATGTGAAAGAGAATGAATTAGTTAACAAAAAACTAGGGATCAGCAATCATAGATCACTGAAAGAAGAACTTCAGGAGTTCTTAGCAAGATTTAGTTTTTGAGATAAACTTAGAAACTGTTCACCGTTTCGATGTCGTGGAAATCAAATAAGGCCAGGTTCAAACCAAGTGTAATCTCGTGCGTGGTAAAATTCACTCCAACTGAATTGCCAGTGGGCAACTCAAACGCGTAGCTGAATTTGTAGGATTGCTTGAATTTAATCTGCGCCAAAAAACCGTATGTATTAAAATTACGGGTAAAGGCACCTACACCGTAACGCTCATCTATGTTAAGAAGCGCACTAATATCAGTAGACAAAGGATTGCCCTGAACATATTTAAAGAGTACAGAGGGTTTAAGCCTAAGTCGTTCATTCAGGAAGAAAATATAAGAGGCCATTCCATAAAAATGTTGCGTGTAGATGTCGCCTTCAATTGATCCGGTACCACTGCTATAAGTTCCCTCGGTCTTCAGCATTCGCGGTACAGAAAGACCCAGAAAAAAATAATCATTTGAAAGAATTACGCCTGCCCCAAAAACCGGTGAAGTTGTATTTTGATCATCTAAAAAATAAATATCAGTTTCATCTTCAATATTCAGGTCTGAATTATCTGACCGATAGTTGGCAATGCCAGCTTGTAAACCAAAAGCCATTCGCATATTTCCAAACTCAATTTTATAGCTGTACGTACCCATGGCAAGGAGGTTTTTGTTCTCTCCAATTTGATCATTGACCACAATTAGACCAACACCCATTTTGTTATCAAACAAGCTGCTATGGGCTGTGAAATTTATGGTAGTGGGGCTGCCGTCAAATCCTGCCCACTGCTTGCGGAAACTAACCGATGCATTAAACTCTTTATTAAACCCTGTATACGCAGGATTTATAACCAATGGATTGTTTAGGTATTGGGCATAAAGCGGATCAATTTGTGCACTTACTTGCGTGCACACACATGAGCATGTCGCACAGATCGCTATCATTAAGGAGTAAAGTTTTTTGCTCATATCTACCGGGGTCTACGTAAAATAAAGCGTGTAGGAAAAATACTCAATTGGATTTAATTTTCCTATACGACCTCATGCATATCCAAAATTGCAATAATTTAATTTAACGGACTATCACATGATGATGTGATTTGTTTAGCAGGTATGGAAGGGATTTCTACAGTCTTTGAAAACTATCGATTTGATCAACATGAAGGGTTGTACTACCGTCCGGATTGGGTTCATACATCAAATTGAATCTGGCATTCCAAATAATCTCGTCATGGCGGTAGGAGTGAATGGAATGTATTTCCTGGCTAAAAGTCTCATCGTAACCCTTTAAAACAATGATAAATTCGGCATCGAGCTGTTTCAGTTCCTTTTCTTTTTTTCCATACAAAGGACTTTGATTGTTTATTGGATGAACGATTGTCCAGTTAAGGGGAAATAATACCACCGATTCTCGTTCAAGCTCCAACGGGAGGTATGTGCGTGCATTCCCTTTTTCCTGAAAGGAAACCAGAATTCTGGCTCGTAAATCCATGATCATACTTTTTCGTTTATTGATGATTCTGAATTGAAGGCTATGTCCTTCCTGGAAAGGAGTTACAAGCATATTTTTGCTGTAGATAAATTGTGCTGAAGGTTTGGCGAAGCGGCCATAGAGCAGGCCGGTAATAATAGCGAATATCATCAAACCTGTTAACGCCTCTAAGGCAGCAATAAAATTTACGACAAGCCCTTGTGGGGCGATATAACCGTACCCTACTGTTGTAAAGGTTTGCAGACTGAAAAATAAACACTTGAGATATTGTTGCCAGGCTTCCTTTTCTACAATACCTGAAAAGTTTTCAGGGCCAATGAAAAAGTAAACAGATGCAAAAATGCAGTTAATGAGGAATACCATCAGGAGGATGAGTAGTAGGAAAGGTATCCATGGCATCCTGATTAGCCATTGATATAAATTAACGAAACTTAATGGCTGGCCTGCCCTCTTTACATTGAATGAACCGTTCTTATTTACAAGTCGTGTAACTTTTGTGCCGAGGCCTAGATCATTAAACTGTTTATTCATAAAATTAAGTTAATAAAAAAGGCCGTCCAATCCGGAACGGCCTAAAATATCTTTGAAAATATTCTTTAGCAATACTCTTCAAACACTTCCACTAAGTGTTCACCAATCATCTGCGCATTTCTGCCTTCGATGTGATGTCGCTCAACAAAGTGTACCAATTCTCCATCCTTAAATAAGGCAATAGCAGGAGAGGAAGGAGGGTATGGAAGTGTGTACTCCCTGGCCTTTGCAACAGCTTCTTTATCGACACCTGCAAACACTGTGGTTAGGTGTGCTGGCTTTTTAGAACTATTTTGCAATGCCCATTTAATACCAGGGCGTGCCGCGCCTGCAGCACAGCCACACACAGAGTTGATAACCATCAGTGTTGTGCCTTGTTCTTTTAATGATTTCTCAACATCATCAGGAGTCTTCAATTCGCTGAAGCCCACTGTGGTTAAGTCAGAGCGCATGGGAGCTACTAATTGTTCGGGATACATATTCTTAATTTTAGATTTTAGATTTACGATTTAAAATTTTCATTCTTGGCTATAACTATAGTTCATGGATTTGAGTTCATTCTGCAATGCTTTTTAAAGGAAGCCTAGTTCCAATTTGGCCGCCTCACTCATCATATCCTGCGAGTAGGGTGGGTCAAAAGTAATCTCAACTTTCACATCATTCACGCCTTCAATGGTCTTAATTTTTTGTTCCACTTCACTGGGTATAGCTTCTGCCGAAGGACAGGAGGGAGAAGTCAGAGTCATTAGAACGTAGACATTATTTACCGGGAACGTACTGATTTCATAAATCAATCCCAGTTCATAAATGTCCACAGGAATTTCTGGATCGTAAATAGTTTTGATAGCCGCCAATACCTTTTCTTTCAGATTGGGGATTGTAGTCTCAGATACGGTTTGTTCAGTATTTTTAATCTCTTCTGTCATGATTTTACTGCCTGCTGAGTTTTAAATGCCAGGGCGTATAATTTCATTTGTTTAATCATAGCTGCGAAGCCATTAGAACGTTGTGTGCCAATAAACCGTTCCATGCCAATTTTTTGCATGAAATATAAATTGGCGTTCAAGATTGTGTCAGTCGATTGATCATTAAATATCCGGATCAACAAGCTGACTAATCCTTTTGTGATAGCGGTGTTACTATCGGCAGTAAAGAATACGTTATCATTTTCTGATGTACCCGTCAACCACACTTTCGATTGGCAACCCTTTACAATATTCTCTTCGGTTTTGTCTGCCTCCGGCATTTCAGGAAGTTTTTGTCCAAGCTCCATAACGTAAAATACCGTCATCTCCATATCTCCATCCAGTAAGGAGAACTCGCTGATAATTTCGTCCTGTATTTCGGCAATAGACTTTGTCATTGCTTCATGAATTTGATCACACGCTCAAGTCCTTCAACCAATTGATCAATTTCCTTCTTTGTATTATAAACCGCAAACGATGCGCGGACAGTTCCTTCAATGCCTAAGCGATCCATTAATGGCTGGGTGCAATGGTGACCTGTACGAACGGCAATTCCACGCGCATCCAACATCTGACCAATGTCAAACGGATGGATGCCCTCCACTGTAAAGGATAATACGCTCACTTTCTCTTTAGCTGTTCCTACCAATTTTACTGAAGGAAGAGCGCTCACCTTTTCAGTAGCGTACTGTAAAAGCTCATGTTCATGAGCAGCCATTACTTCTTTGCCAAATCCGTTGATAAATTCAATAGCCTGGCCGAATGCAATCACATCGGCAATGTTGGGTGTACCTGCTTCAAATTTGTAAGGAAGATCGTTGTATGTTGTTTTAGCAAACGTAACCTCTTTGATCATTTCACCACCACCCTGATAGGGAGGCATCAATTCCAATAAGGTCTGTTTGCCGTATAAGATACCCGTGCCGGTAGGGCCATACATTTTGTGTGAGGACAAGCAATAGAAATCACAATTCAACGACTGAACATCAATTTCAAGATGCGCACCTGCTTGTGCGCCATCAATCAATACTACAGCACCATGCACATGCGCCAGATCAATGATTTGCTTGATCGGGTTGATGGTACCCAAGCTGTTAGACGCATGGTTAACAGCGACTAGTTTGGTCTTTGATGACAGAAGTGATTTGTAATGAGTGATATCAAGCTCACCCGAATCGGTTATATTGATAACTTTTAAGATTGCTTTCCTGTCATCACAAACGATCTGCCATGGAACAATATTCGAATGATGCTCTAACCCTGAAATTATTATCTCATCACCCTCCTTAATAAAGGCTCTTCCGTAAGAATTTGCTATCAGATTGATGGCTTCTGTCACGCCCCGAACAAAAATGATTTCTTGTTCTGAGCTGGCGTTAATAAAAGTCTTGACAAGCTGCCTGGTTTCTTCGTACGCCTTCGTTGCCTTTTCAGCCAACGTATGAATACCCCGATGAATATTGGCATTGTAACCTTTGTAATAGTTTACTAACGAGTCAATAACAACCTGAGGTTTTTGACTGGTTGCAGCGTTGTCAAAATACACAAGATCACGACCGTTCACTTTCTGATGAAGCACAGGGAATTGTTCCCGGATTTTCTCCACATCAAGTAAGGACCGTGTTGCAACGTTCATGATTAGAAATTTTTATGAAGCCTTTCACTGACCATCGAATCAATGAACGTCTTCAGCTTTTCATTCGGAATGTTATCTAATACCTCAGCAACAAAGGCATAAAGCATCATGGCGCGTGCGGTATTCTTTTCTATTCCACGGCTACGCAAATAGAACATTGCTTCTTCATCAAGCTGACCAGTAGTACAGCCGTGAGAACACTTCACATCATCAGCCCAGATTTCAAGTTGAGGTTTTGTGTTAATAGTTGCTTTATCAGAAAGTAAAATATTCCGGTTCGTTTGAAAGGCATTTGTTTTTTGTGCGTCAGGACGAACAAAGATTTTTCCATTGAAAACCCCTTTCGAATTTCCTTCCAATACGCCTTTATACAATTCGTTGCTAAATGAATTTGGTTTCCGGTGATCTACCACTGTATGATTGTCGGCTAAGGTGTCACCATGAAGCAAGTACAGTCCATACATATGCGACTCACATCCTTCTCCATCCAACAAAAGTTGAAGGTTATTACGAACAAATTTCCCGTCAAGGGTGAAGGTGTATGTATTAACGCGACTGTGATTTGCTTGCCAGATTGTAGTTTGTCCGAATTGGTAGCGATTGCCATGATCAGCCTGAATGCTATAAAAATTTAGGGCAGCATTTTCAAAAACAATGCCTTCCGTAACCTGGTTTGAAAAATTTGGATTACTACCAATGGAATCAAACTTCTCAACAACAGTCACCTCACTATTTTTACCGACCACAATTAGGTTTCGGGTAATGCTTTTTACTTCTTCGTTTGAAGCATCGTGAATGTTATAAATGATAATCGGTTTATCAACCACTTTATTTTCTGCCACCTGAATGAATACGCCACCTTGCCAGCCTGCCGTGTTCCAAGCTACTAACGAGTCGCTTTTAAAATCGGCATATTTGGCTAAGTGCTCACGATGTTCGTTCTCGTTCAACTTCCTGATAGTGACATCGCTTCCTGAAATTTTTGAAAGACTTTCAGAGAATTCTCCATTGAGCATAACCACTACATGCGCACTCAATTCAGGAATTTCAAAATCTTTTATGCTCTTAAGAGTTGATATGGAATTTTGAAGAACGGAGAAATTAAAATTCTTTTCCAACACTCTGGTGATAGGAGTGTGGCGATACTCTTCTGTTTTTACACGAGGCAGTCCGAGTTGCAGGAACGTGGTTTTTGCACTCTCTCTCAACGGAGTTGAAGAGGAAAGACTGAAGTCAATTTCAGTTGTACTATTTTTTACTTCCGTGATCTCGCTCATACTTATCCGGCTACAGCCACTTCATCCTTAATCCAATCATAGCCTTTTGCTTCCAGTTCAAGCGCCAATTCTTTGCCTCCTGATTTCACAATTTTTCCTTTGTACAATACATGCACAAAGTCAGGCACAATATATTCGAGTAACCGCTGGTAATGTGTTACCACGATGGTTGAATTATTCTTTGATCTTAACTTATTTACACCATTGGCTACAATACGAAGCGCATCAATGTCGAGACCTGAGTCTGTTTCATCGAGAATGGCCAACTTAGGCTCAAGCATTGCCATCTGGAAAATTTCATTTCTTTTTTTCTCGCCACCTGAGAAACCTTCATTGAGCGAACGATTTAAGAGTGTTTGATCAATTTCTACCAATTTAATTTTCTCTTTCATCACACTTAAAAACGAAACCGCATCCAATGTTTCCTGACCGCGGTACTTGCGAATCTGGTTCACGGCTGTTTTCATAAAGTTGATCGTGCTTACGCCAGGGATTTCTACTGGATATTGAAACGCTAAGAATAGGCCTTCGCGGGCTCTGTCTTCAGGTGATAATTCAAGAAGATTTTTTCCGAGGTACGTTGCTTCTCCTGCTGTTACTTCATATTCTTCTCGCCCAGCTAAAACAGAGGCAAGTGTGCTTTTACCTGAACCATTCGGACCCATAATCGCATGCACTTCTCCGGGCTTCACTTCCAGATTAATGCCATTTAAAATCTGATTATCCTCAATCTTCGCGTGTAGGTTTTTTATACTCAGCATTTAGAATTTCGTATTTAGAATCTTGTATTTAGAATTTAAATTTTTTCAACTTTGAATTATCCAACACTTCCTTCCAAAGTCAACGCGAGTAATTTCTGAGCTTCTACTGCAAACTCCATTGGCAATTGACTCAGCACTTCTTTTGCGTAACCATTTACGATGAGCGCTACTGCTGATTCTTCATCAATTCCACGCTGCAAACAATAAAAGATTTGGTCTTCGCCAATTTTAGAAGTTGTAGCTTCGTGTTCTACTTTCGCGCTGTTATTTTCTACATCGATGTACGGGAACGTGTGTGCTCCACATTTATCACCCATCAACAAGGAATCGCATTGTGAGAAATTACGGGCATTCTCCGCTCGCTTCAAAATATGAACTTGACCGCGGTAACTATTTTGCGAATGACCCGCAGAAATTCCTTTCGATACAATTCTTGATTTCGTATTCCTTCCAATGTGGATCATTTTTGTACCCGTATCGGCTTGCTGGTAATTGTTGGTTACAGCAACAGAATAAAATTCACCCGAAGAGTTATCGCCTTTCAAAATACAAGACGGATACTTCCATGTAATCGCTGAACCTGTTTCCACTTGCGTCCAGGATACTTTCGAATTATCTCCGAAACACAATGCACGCTTGGTTACAAAATTGTAAATGCCACCCTTTCCATTTTTATCTCCGGGATACCAATTTTGAACCGTTGAGTATTTTACCTGCGAATCTTTCATCGCATAAATTTCAACTACCGCTGCATGCAATTGATTTTCATCGCGCATCGGTGCCGTACAACCTTCGAGGTAGCTTACGTATGATCCTTCATCTGCAACAATGAGTGTGCGCTCAAACTGCCCCGTGTTAGCAGCGTTGATTCGGAAGTATGTGGATAACTCCATCGGACACCGAACGCCTTTTGGAATGTAACAGAATGAACCATCGCTGAATACTGCAGCGTTCAACGCAGCGAAGTAGTTGTCACTCATAGGTACGACTGAACCTAAATATTTTTTAATTAACTCGGGATGTTCTTTTACGGCTTCACTGAACGAGCAGAAGATAATTCCAAGTTCACCTAGTTTTTCTTTGAATGTTGTAGCAACTGATACACTGTCAATAACTGCATCGACAGCAACACCTGTTAATCGTTTTTGTTCGGTGAGTGATATTCCCAGTTTCTCAAAAGTTTTGATCAATTCGGGATCGACATCTTCCAGATTTTTAGGAGTAGCTTTTTGTTTAGGAGCTGAGTAGTAAATGACATCCTGATAATTGATAGCAGGGTAGGTGACATTGGGCCATTTTGGTTCTGTCATCTTCAGCCAAAGTCTGTAGGCCTTCAGTCGCCATTCTAGCATCCATTCTGGTTCGTTTTTACGTGCCGATATGAACCGTACAATATCCTCACTAAGCCCTTTTGGGGCCGAATCCGTCTCTAAATCGACAGTCCAACCATGCTCATACTCTTTAGAAGTCAGCTCTTCCAGTAATTGGTTGTCTTTACTCATGGACCTATTTAGACTTATTTTAAATAAACAGACAAAGATATAACAGAAAGGCTGGAAAATGGTTTTTTTTGGGTGATACTTTCCCTAGATGAGATTGAGGTTTCGGTCTAAGCTTTCCTCCAACGAAATCATCGTCTCAGTGCGTTCAATGCCATCCACTTGTTGCATTTTATCATGTAAAACCTCTTTAAGATGGTTTGTATCACGACAATGGATTTTGACAAACATGGAATAGTTTCCTGTGGTATAGTGAATGCTAGTAATTTCAGGTATTTCCTTAAGTTTTGTTACAACTTTATCATATAAAGCGCTCTTTTCCAGGTAAATACCAATGAAAGCAGTTATGTCGAAACCCAGTTTCGCGTAATTGATTTTGACAGTGGTCTTTTCAACAATTCCAGCTTCTTCCATCTTGTTCATCCGAACATGCACCGTCCCTTGTGAAACATGCACTTTCTTTGCCACCTCCGTAAAAGGTTTCTTGGCATCGTCCCTCAATATTTCCAGAATCTTCAAATCCACATTATCAACTTCATAATTTTTACTCATGGTATTGATCTTTAAATGATTAATTTATAACTAAATGTACACTTTATTAAATATTATGTAAATATTATACTGTTCTATTGATAATATGCAGTACTGAAGGCTTACTTTGTTGCAGTAATTATAATTGTAAGGTGTTGAAATTGGCAGACAAGCCCTCCTGTCTCGGGGGTGGAGAGTCAAGGATAAACGCAGGATAATGGGTTGACCACTAAAAGTTTTCTTAATGTCCTGCAGCTAACTTCTCCGTGGAGGTTCGAGGCCTTCCCTTACAGCAAATAAATTTTAGGTTAGTTTTAAGAAGTGAGAGGAGTCACCCGTAAGTGGGTGACTTTTTTGTTTTTAGTGATGTCAGTCTGAGCTTAGTCGAAAACTGATTTCTGTACTGACAATACCCTTGTTATTATGAGGGCTTCTTTCCAACTTAGAATTTAAAATTTGATGTAATGGAGAATTTCCCTTGGGTTAAGAATTACCCGGAAGGCATCCCTGCCGAAATAAAATTATACGACTACAATTCGGTGGTGGAATTATTTGAAAGCAGCTGTCAGAAATACGGCAACAAGGTTGCTTTTGAAAACATGGGTGTGGAAATGACATACGCAGAAGTCGACAAGCTTTCAAAAGACTTTGGAGCATACCTTCAAAGCATTGGCTTGGTGAAAGGAGATCGCATCGCGATTCAGATGCCAAACCTTCTTCAATTTCCTGTTGCTTTTTTTGGAGCGCTGCGTGCGGGATTAATTGTTGTGAATACAAATCCATTGTATACGCCACGTGAAATGGAGCATCAGTTTAAGGATAGCGGAGCTAAAGCAATTGTGATCGTGGCAAACTTTGCTGTCAACCTCGAAAAGATTTTAGCAAACACTTCTATTCAGCATATTATCTTAACTGAGTTGGGCGATATGCTCGGAGGATTTAAGGGAGCGCTTATAAATTTTGTTGTGAAGAACATCAAGAAAATGGTGCCTGCTTTTAATCTTCCTACTTCAACGTCCTTTAAACAGGCTATGAAGAAGGGTGCCGCGCTTACCCTTACCAAGCCTGTTCTTACGAATAATGACGTAGCCATTCTTCAGTACACCGGTGGAACTACAGGGGTCGCTAAAGGTGCGCAGCTTTTGCATGGAAATATTGTAGCGCATAATTCAATGATCACACATTGGTTTAGTCCTTACTTAAAACAGAAAACAGAAGATGAAATAATTATCACGGCCATACCCATGTATCACATCTTTGCGCTTACTGTCAATGGCGTGTTGATGTTCACTGTTGGGGCTAAGAGTGTGCTGATCACAAATCCCCGCGACATAAAAGGATTCTGTAAAGAATTGAAGAAACATAAATTCACGATTGTTACGGGTGTGAATACGTTGTTCAACGGACTACTGAATAACCCAAATTTTGCTTCACTTGATTTTTCGCATCTGAAAGGCGCAGTAGGAGGTGGCATGGCTGTACAAGATGTTGTTGCGAAAAAATGGGAACAGGTAACGGGAAAACCTTTGGTAGAAGGCTATGGTCTTAGTGAGACATCGCCTGTGTTATGTTGCAATCCGTTAGATGGAACGCACAAACTTGGAACAATTGGCTTACCCATGCCCAGTACCAACATTGGTATTTTCGATGACAATGGAAATCAACTTCCACAAGGTGAAACAGGAGAGATTTGTGCAAAAGGTCCTCAGGTGATGCCGGGTTACTGGCAAAAAGATAATAAGGATGTATTTTATCCAGGAGGTTGGTTTAAGACGGGTGACATCGGTATCATGGATGAGAAGGGGTTTTTCAAAATTGTTGATCGAAAAAAGGATATGATAAAGGTTTCAGGATTCAATGTGTTTCCAAACGAGATCGAAAATGTAACGGCAGCACATCCAAAAGTGCTGGAAGTAGCGGCAATCGGTATTAAGGATGAAAAGTCGGGCGAGGTTATAAAAGTGTTTGTGGTAAAGCGTGATCAGTCGCTTACAGAAGAAGAACTCAAAAAATACTTCCACGAGAACCTCACCAACTACAAAGTGCCTAAATACGTAGAGTTCCGTAACGACCTGCCCAAAACAAATGTGGGAAAAATCCTGAGGCGCGCTTTGAAAGAAGAAGTTCCAGCGTAATCTTTGTGCCTTCATTTTAACTCTATCATCATGCGTAATTTCTTTGGCGTTGTTTTACTCGTTGGAGTTGGTATTTTTTTAACATCGCATACAACCATTTATAACCCCCTTGTGGTTGATCCCTCTGGTATTGATACATTGCGCTATCCACAGGAAAAACATTTAAAAAATTTCCGACAATTAACCTTTGGTGGTGATAATGCAGAAGCATACTGGAGTTTCAATAGCAAGATGCTTTCCTTTCAATCGAACAATAAAGCGTGGGGATTAACGTGCGATCAGATTTTTTATACCCCGATTGATAAAATTGATTTAAAAGAGAGAAAACCTCAATTGATCAGTACAGGCTTAGGCCGTACAACCTGTGCATACTTTATGCCAGGCGATAAAAAAATACTATTTGCATCTACACACGCTGGAGGAAAGGATTGTCCGAAGGAGCCTGAGCGTGTACCAGGTGGTAAATACTTATGGCCGATCTATGATTCGTACGATATTTTTGTTTCAAATTTAAAAGGAAAGATCGTCAAGCAACTTACGAATACACCTGGATACGATGCCGAGGGTACTTTATCCCCGAAAGGAGATAAAATTGTTTTCACTTCCACACGAAACGGTGACCTTGACTTGTATACTATGAGCATTGACGGGTCGGATGTAAGGCAAGTGACCAAAGAACTTGGATACGATGGCGGTGCATTCTTTTCTCCGGATGGTACAAAACTGGTGTTTCGTGCCTCACGGCCAAAGACAGAGGAAGAGAAGAAAGAATATCTTGATTACCTGAAGCAAGGTTTAGTAGCACCTACCAGCATGGAGATTTTTGTTTGCAATGTGGATGGCTCCAACCTTCGTCAGATTACAAATCTTGGCAAAGCAAACTGGGCACCTTTTTATCACCCTGCTGGTAAGAAAATTATTTTCTCTTCTAACCATCACGGTCAACGCGGGTTTCAATTCAACCTGTTTATGATCAATGAAGATGGTACAGGGCTTGAGCAGATTACCTATGACGGAGTATTTGATTCATTCCCTATGTTTTCACCTAATGGTAAGAAACTCGTATTTTCTTCCAATCGCTTCAATGGGGGAAACCGAAATACTAATCTATTTATTGCCGATTGGGTTGATTAACCTGAGATATCAGTTAAAGTTAGCGGTTAAAAGTTATTGGGGGTTACCCTTTAGTTCTTTAAATTTGAACATTCTACTAATTGCCGATAACTTATAACTAATCATGATAGGTTTCTTCGAACATCAATATCTTTCCTACAAAAAGAATCACATTAAAAACCTGCTGGCTCTGGCTAAGGCCGATGGGCATATGCATGAAAAGGAAACCCAATTACTTTTTAAGATTGGTCATGGTTATGGGTTAAAAGACTGGCAGATTCAAAACATGGTGGACAGCACCGAGAAATTTGAACTTAACATTCCGGGTAATTATAACGATCGCATGAATCTCCTGTACGATCTTATTCTGATGGTATTTGCCGATGAAGTGATTGAGAAAAAGGAGATTTCATTTTGTGAGGATGTTGCCAAACGATTTGGGATGAAGAAGGAGTTGGTCAAGTGGCTGGTCAATATTTTTGAAAAAGGTACTCCTCCACCTCCAGGCGATTGGGAGGAAATCAAGAAGGAAGCCAAGACCAAATTTGCGGTTATAAAATAGACCCAGGGGGCAACGCAATGGAAAAAGACGAATTCAGGAAACTCACTACACAGGAGAAAGCCCTTCGCATTAATCTCAGAAACGACATTTATGGTTCCTTTGCCGAGATCGGGGCAGGGCAGGAGGTAGCAGCCAACTTCTTTAAAGCAGGCGGAGCCTCTGGCACCATAGCCAAAACCATTTCAGCGTACGACATGAAGTTCAGCGATGCTATTTATGGATATTGCGAACGGTACGTGGCAGAAGAGCGCCTCATGAAAATGCTGGATCATGAGTATTCTTTACTGGGTGAACGCCTTCCACATCGTATCGATAACACTCGTTTTTTCGCCTTTGCCGATACTGTCGAGGTATTAAATTTTGATCGGACCAATCAATCGCATGGGTGGATTGGAATGCGCTTTCAGCTTAGCCCTCATTCTGAAACAAATGATTGTGTTGTACATGTGAAGATGCACGATAACGATCCCTTGCAGCAACAATTTGCAGTGGGAATTGTAGGTGTGAATATGATTTACGCATGTTATTTTTTCTCTGACCCCGAAGAAATTTTAATGTCGTTACTCGATGGTCTTTCTACCCGAAGGATAGAAATCGATATGTTTAGACTGAGTGGTCCGAGTTTCAAGCATGTCGATAATCGCCTCATGGCGTTGAAGCTTGTAAAAAATGGACTTACGAAAGCTGCCATGTTTGGTCCTGACGGAAAAGTGATGCAGCCTTCCGATGAATTGTACAAAAAGAATATTCTGGTATTGCGAGGGCGTTTCCGTCCGGTAACATTGGTAAACGTTGATATGCTCCTGGCATCACGCAGGCATTTCCGTAGAGAACCTGACGTGGAGCGTTCCAATGTAGTAGTGCTTACCGAACTTACATTGAACGATTTGAGCCCCGATGGGAATATTGATGAGACCGATTTTTTATATCGTGCAGATATTATTTGCTCGCTTGGACAAACTGTATTGATCTCAAATTATTTCGAACACTACAGATTATTGGAGTATCTCTCGAAACTCACCAAAGGAAAGAAGATCGGTATCATCATGGGTATTTTTGCCCTGCAGAAGGTATTTGATGAGAAAACATATGAGAAAACACGAGGAGGAATTCTCGAGTGCTTTGCTTCCCTGTTTGGAACAAATGTTAAACTGTACATATATCCAGCGTGGAGAAAAGATTCTGTTGATCTGTTCACGTTGAAAGATTTCGAAGCAAGCTTACCTGCTAACTTGAAAAACCTTTTCAAGTATTTGATGGATAACAATAAGCTGGAAGATATTAATGATGCCAACGTAAATAATTTGCACATTATCTCAGACAACGTGCTAGCCATGATCCGCAAAGGAGAACCCGGTTGGGAAAAGTTCGTTCCTCACAAAGTGGAGGAGGCCATCAAAGAGCATGGCTTATTTGATTATCCATTTACTTCCGAGAAAAAGGAATTGGTTGGGAAAACGCTGAGTAGCCTACTGGGTAAGTAAAGCTCCATTTGCATTTTTATTTCTCAGTTTTCAATCGCTCAAAGTAAGCTTTTGCTTCTTTCATCACTTTTGGTGCTAATACAAAAGCTGAAAGCATGGTAGGGATAGCCATCAGCGCAAAGGCAATATCGATTAGGTTCAACACAAAATCCATGGAGGCAAGCGCACCCAGCATAATGGTACTTAAATAAAAATAATCGTACCATTTGCTTCTTTCTTCACCTACTAAAAATGAAAGAGCTTTGCGACCATAGTAGCTGTATGAAAACAATGCACTGATAGCAAAAATAAGCGTGCATACAAGTAAAATATAATCACCCCCAAAAGGTAAACCCGCTTTGTATGCAAGGGAAGTTAGTGTTATACCGCTTGCACCTTCCGTTTTCCACACACCTGTTACTAAAATCGCTAACGCAGTTAATGAGCATGATATAATTGTATCGATTACCGGACTAAGCATCGAGATTAATCCTTCCCTGACAGGCTCGGTACTTTTAGCGGCACTCATAGCCATCGGGGCGGTGCCAATGCCTGCTTCATTCGAAAAAGTTGCTCTGCGCACCCCCAGCATGATAATTCCGCCCATGACTCCACCTAAAAATGGATCGCCATGAAAATGTTCGGCAGCAAAGGCATCGGTAAAAATTAACCCAACGTAGTACGGCACTTGATCGGCATAGGTAATCAGAATGACCAGGACCGAAACAAAGTGGAGGACAATCATCAGCGGCACGAACCTTCCAGCCCAATTGCCTATGCGCTTAATTCCTCCAATAATCACAATAGAACAAAAGATACAAATGACTATACCGATAATAAATTTTGGGATGCTAATAGGAATTCCGGCTATCGAAAGAAATGTCTCGTTCATACCCAGCGGCTTTAGACCGATATCGACTAGCGCTTGTGTAAGTTGATTAGCCTGGAAAATCGGCAACGAGCCCACCATGCAACAGATGCAAAATAAGGTTGCCAACGGCATCCACTTTTTCCCCAATGCTTCGCGAATAACGTACATCGGGCCACCTTGAAGTTCTCCTGTTGAATCTTTTCCACGGTACATGCTGGCGAGTGTACTGGTAAAAAAATTGGTTGACATTCCAATGAAGGAGGTTACCCACATCCAGAAGAGTGCTCCGGGCCCGCCCAATGCGATAGCTGCAGCAACACCTGCGAGGTTACCCATACCCACGGTTGATGCCAATGCTGTCGAGAGTGCCTTATACGAGCTGATCTGACCCGGTGCATTCGGATCATCGTACTTACCCCTGAGAACCTGGATAGCGTGCCAGAAATATTTGTATTGAACAAATCCAGAATAGAACAAAAAGAAAAGCCCGCCACCGATAATAAGAAATAAAACGGGCCACCAAATTATGGATGCTGTACTAGAAAAGAGCTGATTGAGTGTACCTGATTCAAAATTCAAAATTCAAAATTTAAAATTGCTTATACCTATATCGTTACCCTCTAACTTCCAATCTCCAACTTCTTCTGCGACACCGCCATCCAATTACACAAGTGATACAGCATGCGTGCGCCCACATTTGCATCCCATTCACTTTCACCTGGTGCTACTTCATTCAAATCGAATCCTATAATTTTCTTATTAGCCTTCACCACTTTTTTGATAAGGTATGTAATTTGATGGAACTCAAAGCCTCCGGCCACCGGTGTGCCTGTGTTAGGGCAAAGTTTTGGATCAAGTCCGTCAATGTCAAAGCTGATGTATACAGAATCAGGAAGTTCTTTCACAATCTGATCGCAAATTGAATCCCACGTGTTGCCTGCATACTGTGATGCTTTTATATCCTCATCAAAAAAAGTTACTACACGACCCATCGAGTGGTTGATTACGTTCACTTCTTCTTCACAGAAATCACGAATACCCACCTGAACTAATCGGTTTACCGCAGGAATTTTCAGCGCGTTGTACATAATTGAAGCATGCGAATACGTGAACCCTTCATACGCTTTGCGCAAATCGGCATGCGCATCAATTTGTAAAACGCCAAACTTGTCATAACGTTCACTCAGGGCGCGGATAAATCCTAATGGTGTGCTGTGGTCACCACCAAGCAAGCCCACAAGTTTACCTTCTTTCAAATACCGTTGTGTCGTGGACTTTACATATATGTTTAAATTCTCGCAGGCTTCATTAATTTTTGTGAGCACCGGATTTGCTGGATTAATGACCGCATTTTCCTCCAGGGAATCAATATATTGAGAAGATAGCTCACGAAGTTTAGTACTCTCCTCCTTTACGTTTTCCGGAACCGGTTGCATGGCAACACCAAGTTTCCAGGCATCAGGTATCTCCATCACGAATAGATCAACTTGTGCGGAAGCATCGAGAATGGCCTGAGGCCCTTGCGCTGTTCCGGTATGATACGACACCGTGACCTCCCAGGGAACCGGCACAATTACTACTTCAGCATTTTCGACAGAGAATGGGAGTCCAAATAAATTACCGGAAGCTCCCGGAGCATTGGGATCAAATGATTGAATAATTTCTTCTTTGGTTAGCATCTTACAAATTTTCTGGCTTTAAAAATTTAATCAATGTACCCTCGCCCTGATTTACTTCCTGCCAACCAAGCACGTTGAACTGAATAATTACGAGTCCTGCTGGTGGCATATTACCGATTTCAGCCCTTGTTAAATACTCAGCGAGATACGAAATGGATGGGTTATGTCCAACACACATTACACGATTATATGCATCGTCAATTTCGTTTATCAATTCAAGATAAGTTCTTACCGAAGCCGAGTAAACTTCTTCTTCTACTTGAATTTTATCAACGCTAAGCTTGGTGGCGTCCGTTATCAACTCAGCGGTCTGCTTTGCGCGAATTGCGGTGCTTGCTAAAATTAATTCTAAATTTATTTTTTGATCATAAAGGTACCTGCCTATTACCTGTGAATCACGTACGCCTTGCAGTGTAAGTTCGCGCTCTTTATCGGCCTGACCGGGTTGTTTATCAACACTTTGGCCATGACGCATCAAGTACAGGAAGCTGGACGTAAAATCGTTTTATTAATCGGGTTTGAAACATCTATGTGAACTCAATATTAATGTGTGGAATTTGATTTTTTAAAAATTTACTGATATTTGAAACCTTTGATACTGTGTAGACATGGCAAAAAACCTGGTAATTGTTGAATCTCCTGCGAAAGCAAAGACTATTGAAGGCTACCTTGGAAAAGATTTTAAGGTGTCGTCAAGTATGGGACACGTGCGTGATTTGCCGAAAGGCGGAGATGCTATTGATGTGGAAAATAATTACGAACCTACGTACGAAGTCAGTCCTGATAAGAAAGATATTATCTCGAAACTGAAAAAGATGGCCGAGGATGCAGATATGGTGTACCTCGCCAGTGATGAAGACCGTGAGGGAGAAGCAATTTCGTGGCACTTAAAAGAAGTGCTTGACTTGAGCGATGCAAAATCCCGCAGAATTGTTTTTACAGAAATTACGAAGAAGGCCATCCTTAACGCGCTTGAAAATCCGCGAGGTATTGATATTGATTTAGTAAATGCGCAACAGGCTCGCAGGGTTCTCGACAGATTAGTGGGGTACGAGCTCTCCCCGATCTTGTGGAAGAAAATTAGAACAGGCTTATCTGCTGGGCGAGTTCAATCTGTGGCCGTGCGACTGATTGTAGAACGTGAGCGTGCGATTAACGAATTTCAATCAAAAAGTGCCTTTAAGGTAAAGGCACTTTTTATACTCGATGGAAAAAAGAATCTGATTGCTGAGTTACCAAAAAAATTCGACTCAGAAGAAGAAGCCTTGAAATTTTTAGAGGCCTGCAAAGGCGCGATTTACACTGTATTGGATCTGGAAAAGAAGCCTTCTAAAAGAAGCCCATCAGCACCCTTTACGACCTCAACTTTACAACAGGAAGCAAGCTTAAAGCTTGGGTATTCTGTTATACGTACAATGACAGTTGCTCAAAAGCTATATGAGGCAGGTAAAATTTCATATATGCGTACCGACTCGGTGAACTTGTCGGAAGATGCCATTAAAGCAGCCACTTCAGAAATTGCAAAAAATTATGGCCAGCAGTATGTGCATGAAAGACGCTTCCAGAATAAGTCATCCGGAGCGCAAGAGGCCCATGAAGCTATACGGCCCACTGATTTTTCAGTAACGGAAGCTGGAGCGGATGAAGGTGCGCAGCGTTTATATGATCTAATCTGGAAAAGAGCCATTGCTTCACAAATGGCGAATGCTGAAATTGAAAAGACAATTGCTACTATTGGTGTTTCAACTGTACCTGAGATTTTAACAGCTTCGGGTGAAGTCATTACATTCGATGGATTTTTAAAAGTCTATATGGAGTCATCCGATGAGGACGATGACGAAGAGGCAAAGAATATGCTACCACCTATTTTGGTTGGTCAGAAACTCAACCTGGGCGATATGCGTGCCCGTCAGGAATTTTCAAGACCTCCAGCACGGTATACGGAAGCAAGCCTTGTAAAGAAACTCGAAGAATTAGGGATCGGACGCCCTTCCACCTATGCACCAACGATAACCACGATACAAAAAAGAGAATATGTGGTGAAAGAGATGCGCGAGGGCAGAGAGCGACATTATAAAGTACTCACACTTAAAGACTACAACGTCACGCAAGAGTTATTAACCGAAATTACAGGAGCCGAGAAGAACAAACTCTTCCCCACCAACACGGCTATGGTGGTGAATGATTTTCTGGTAGAACACTTTCCTGACGTTACCGACTTTTCTTTCACCTCAGAAATCGAACAGGAGTTTGATGAGATTGCTACAGGTAAACTGGAGTGGAGAAAAATGATTGACACTTTTTACAAGCCATTCCATAAGAAAGTCAAAAGTACCGAATTGATTGAACGTTCATCGGCCGGTAAGAACCGAGAGGTTGGTGTTGATCCGAAAAGTGGCAAGAACGTGTATGTTAAGCTCGGCAAGTTTGGTGCGTATGTTCAGGTAGGAGAGAACCCCGATGATAATGGTGGGGAGAAACCTAAGTTTGCGAGTTTGAGACCAGGCCAGTTCATTGAAAACATTTCGCTGGAAGATGCATTGGAGTTGATGAAGATGCCGCGACAAATGGGAGAGTTTGAAGAGAAACCGGTGGTAGTAGCAATTGGCCGCTTCGGTCCGTATGTGCAACACGATAAAAAGTATGTATCCATACCCAAAGGTGATGATCCGTATACGATTACTTTTGAGAAAGCTTTAGAGCTTATTGAAAGCAAACGCGTTGCAGATGCTAACAAGTTGATTAAGGGTTTTGAAGAGGACTCCGAAATCCAAGTGTTGAACGGTCGTTTTGGCCCCTATATAAAAGCTGGTAAGAAGAACGTAAAAATCCCCAAAGGAAAAGAACCAAAAGACTTAACGCTTGAAGAGTGTGTAGAGTTAGCAGCGAACACGCCAGAAAGGAAAGGGCGCTTCGGTCGTTTCGGAAGCTTCAAGAAGAAAGAAGAAAAAGTAGCTGCTGAGCCTGCTGCAAAAAAGACAGCGGTTAAAAAGCCTGCTAAAAAGGTTGCTACGAGAAAGAAGAAATCTTAACCCGTCATTGCGAGGAAACAGTAAAGTAAGCGTGCGGGAGTGACGAAGCAATCTCCTGACTATGAAATGCACACGTTGTAGCCACGGGATTACTTCACTCCATCACACAACCCTTCGCTTCCGTTCGCAATAACGATGTCCATTAATTGTATGAAAAAAAAACTTGTTGTACTTACGGGTGCAGGCATCAGTGCAGAAAGTGGAATTGCTACATTTCGTGATTCGGGAGGTTTATGGGAAGGTCACCGCGTTGAAGATGTAGCCACACCTGAGGGATGGCAAAAAAATCCTGCAATGGTTCTGGAGTTTTATAATGAAAGGCGCAAGAAAGCCCTTGATGTGAAACCAAACCGAGGACACGAAGTATTAGTGGAACTTGAGCAACACTTCAAAGTTACGGTTGTTACTCAAAACGTGGATGACCTCCATGAGCGAGCTGGATCAACAAAAATCATACATCTTCATGGCAGTTTGTTTGAATCACGAAGTACAAAAGACGAAAGTTTAATTTACCCTATAAAGGGTTGGGAACTAAAAATGGGAGACACGTGTGAGAGGGGTTCCCAACTCAGGCCCAACATTGTCTGGTTTGGTGAATTGGTTCCGATGATGGATGTGGCGACTGATCACGCTTCTCAAGCTGATATTTTTTTAGTGGTTGGAACTTCCATGGTCGTTTATCCCGCAGCGGGACTAATTCACTATGTTCCTGTTGAAAGCCCTAAATTTGTTGTAGACCCGAAAATTCCGGAAGTTGGATCAATTCCGTATGTAACCATGATTGCCGATAAAGCCAGCACGGGAATGGAAAAAGTAAAAATGCAATTGCTTAAACTACTATAAGCATGTTATTAGCCATTGACATTGGTAATTCAGACATCACTGTTGGCCTCTATCAGCAAAATCAATGGAGTAATCTTTGGCGTTTAACTTCTGCAGCCAGCCGACCAGAATTGTTTTATGGGATTAAACTTCGCGAGCATTTTTTTGAAGCGGGTATAAAAACCGACTCCATCCAACAAATTGTAATCAGTAGTGTAGTTCCTGACTTAACGGATAAGATTATTAATGTTATCACTACATTGTTTGAAAAGACCCCTATCGTCTTGGGGCCTTCTTTATATGCAAAACTTCCAATCGAAGTACTGAATCCATACGAAATCGGTTCCGATCTTGTCGCTAACGCGCTGGCAGCCTACGTTCGCTTCAAGCAAAATTGTATCGTGGTTGATTTCGGTACCGCACTAACCTTCACTACAATTTCCAAAAAGGGAAAGATACTGGGTGTTGCAATTGCACCGGGATTGAAAACGGCTATTAAATCGCTCTCCCAAAATACTGCCAAGCTTTTTGATGTTCCATTAGAGTTGCCTCAATCGGCTTTGGGAAAGAGTACGGTTCATGCTATTCAGGCTGGAATATTGCTGGGTTATGAAGGACTTGTTAGCTCCATGTTGCAACGCATTAAAAATGAGTTGGCTGACGATAATTGCGCCACCCTTGCAACAGGAGGTTTGTCTTCCATTATTTCCACCCTTAAAAGGCAATTTACTGCGGTTGATCAAAACCTTACACTGAATGGCCTTAGAATTGTAACTGAGTTTGTGCCCATGCCATAGGCGTCATCCTCATGGTTAAACCAAAACTAATTAAATGCATAATTGGCGTGGTAATTGAATAATTTTTAACAATAAATTATATTTTAAGTAACTTGGAATTTAACCTGTTAATTGAAAATGTTAAAAACCCGTTTTGTTAAGCTCATCGTCTTACTATTGATCACCACTTCTGCCGGAGCTCAAAAGGTAAAGTACAAGGATATCTTCGCCTTGTTGAATACAAAGCAATACGATCAGGCTGAACCTTTCTTGAAAACCTATTTAAAAGAAACTACAGATAACCCCAATGCTTATCTCTTCATGGGTATTATTTACAAAGAAAAAGCAGAGGCTGATGACATACTTTTACAAACCGATAGGAGCATTCAACGTATGGATTCGGCCGTACTTTTTTTTGACACAGCGTTGAAGGCTATTGATGAAAAGGAGTTGCGCAAGGAGAAGGAATATTATATGAATTATAACCGAAGAGATTTACGCACCGGTGAGTTTACCGTGAAACTATCGGATGTTCAATTTGATTTGCAAAAGAAAATTGAAGGACTACGCGAACGAATTGATAAGGTTAAAATGGTAAAATTTTATTTCACGAATGCTGAGAGATTGTATTCCGGTTCGTACAACCTTTTCCTAATCATTCAAAAGGGTTTCCCCGGTGAGCGCGAATTACATCTGCGTGCCGATGAAGCTACGATTAAAAACCTGTCTGACTTGTCACTTAAGTTTGATTCCTGTTCTAAAATGTTCATGAATTATAGAGGTAGCCTGGGTAACCTGGAAAAAACAAAGTACAACCAAACCTGGAACATTACCGAGATTGTTGACTTTAAGACTGATGGGACCACCCAAACCGACTTTTACCAGGACGATGTAAAAGTGTGGGACTATAAAAAATTTGCCGGTAAATCTTTAGATGTAATTGAAAAAGAGGTAAAACCAACACAGGAGCTTCTGATAAAGTATGACATTGAAATTAACAAACTTCGACAAAAACTAGAAACAGATTCTATATCGGTTAGAAATGATTTAACTAAACTCATTGATAAAATGTTGGATAGTCAGTTGAAAAAGTTTGATAGTGACCCGTTGCCTATGGATGTATTTGCATTGAAAATTGCAGACCTGGAGTACAAATCAACCTTACTTGAAAACAAGGACGTAAAAGATACAACCAATGTATACATGTTGTTGCAAGCTGTTCAAAGCGAAGTAATGTATTTGAATAAAGTAGATAGTTTAGCGGATAAACTGCTAAATCGTAATCTTGACGGAGATATTATGAACTACCAGCAATTTGTGAATAACACTTTTACTAAAGGAGATATTCTGAAGAGCTACATCAGGAGTTTGAAAGATTATTCTGATCGGGAAAAAACTGAAAAGAACCGTGAGTTGGCATTCCGTACCGAGGCTTTAAAATGGCTCGTGAACGGAAACGATTCTATACCCTTGTTTAATGAAGCACTGAAGTCTAATTTCTGGCCGTTAGTTGTATTGCAAGATAAATATACGGCCGGCCTTGTGTTTTCCGATTCAGTTTCTGGTAAGGGATATTTTTACAGCATCACGCCATCGCGCAAGCCCGATGTTAAAGTGACTTTCCCAATTGATAAAGCGACCATGAAGGAACGCAGACAGCAGGGTGTAAAAGCATTTGTTACGTCCGATCCGGCAGGGCAGGTTTTCTTTGTTGTCATTTATATGGAACGAATGGTGAATGGAAAGCATCCGGCAACCATTGCAAAGATTTATAAGTCAGACGGCCTCTCTTGGAGCCACAGTTTTGGTTTCGATATTGTACCACAGGAAATAGTGTTTGTTCCGAATACCGGGGAATTGGTAATTAAATCTTCAGGGGAGACTTTCGTTTCGGTGGATAAGAATGGAAAGTTATTAGTGAAGTAAGTCTTGAAAGGTCAAAGTTATGAGGAATAGGGAATACGCCCTTATAACCTATGCCTTATACTTCTATATCCTTTAAGCAGCACCCACCAGTTTTTTCCAATCCTGAAAACGCATCGCAATGCGGGTTTTCATTTTTTCATAATTTTCCCAGCTATCTGTAACGTGGTAAATAGAGGGGAGGGTTTTCACGAGTACTTCGTGGTAATCGTTATGATAAAGGCCGCCACCATAATAATAATACGTGAACATGTTTCCCTGACGGTTAAATAATTCAAAGCCGAGATAGCCATCCCAAATCTCGCTTAAAATGGTACACGAAATTTCCCTGCGCTTAAAACGAAATATTTGAATCGAGGCTTCCTCTTCAAAGTATTCCGAGTACATATCCTGATCAATGATCCATCCCAAATACATTCCGATATGCACATAGGCTTGTTCAATGGGAAGTGAATCTGGAAAATTACCAAGGAAGTGTGACTTGGCATTGTCGTAAATGGTCTTTTGGATATCAGCTTTTCGTTCCATAAACAATGTTAATGAAAGAATAAGTAACCTGCAAAAATGCCACCCAACACGCCAAACAAATCAGCGATAAGCCCACCCGTTAAGGCATACCTCGTTTTGCGGATATTGACTGAGCCAAAATACAGGGCCAGGATATAAAACGTTGTTTCTGCACAGCCCCTGAAAATGCTGGCCATATTCCCGACAAAAGAATCAGGTCCAAAGGTATTGGATATTTCAATCATCATTCCCCTGGCACCTTGTCCGCTCATTGGTTTCAGAAATGCTACTGGAAGTGCGTCAACAAAATCGGTATTCAAACTAAATGCCGAAAGTACCCATCGAATGCCGTCCGTAAGATAGTTCAGCGTTCCGGATTCACGAAACACGCCAATGGCTACGAGTATTCCCACCAGAAATGGAATGATCTTGATCGATGTTTCAAAGCCCTCTTTCGCACCTTCTATAAATGTTTCGAATATGGGGACCTTTCTATATAACCCCATAGCTATAAAAGCTACGATGATGCTCAGGATAATAATACTCGTGAACAAAAGAGACTGAGTTTGGAGATCTTGTTGTGAAAGGGCAGAAAAGTACCAAACACTAAGGCAAATGCATCCGAGTATCCCGAAAAGATAAGCCAGCAAAACCGGGTCGAATAAATTGATCTTTTGACGGATCGAAACGTAGATTAATCCTCCGAGTGTCGCAAAAGCATGAGCAATGAGTAGGGGAATAAAAATGCTTGTAGCATTAGCAGAGCCCATGGTTACGCGATCGGCAATAATTGAAATGGGAATAAGGGTCAAGCCTGAAGCGTTTAATACCAGGAACATGATTTGTGCATTCGAGGCTGTGTCTTTATCAGGATTGATTTCCTGGAGTTCTTTCATCGCTTTAAGACCCAGCGGAGTTGCAGCATTATCAAGGCCCAATATATTTGCGCTGAAGTTCATGATAATGGCACCTGTGGCTGGGTGGTTGCGTGGAATTTCGGGGAAAAGCCTGGCGAAGAATGGCCCCACTAACCGAGAAAGAATTGCGATCATGCCCCCACGCTCACCAATTTTCATCAATCCTAACCACAAGGTCATAACTCCAGTTAATCCAATTGAAATGGTGAACCCTGTTTTGGCCATTTCAAAAGTGGCTTCCATCATGTTCGGAAAAACTGTTGTGTCTTGAAAGAATATCAGTTTAATGAGACCAACAATGAATGCGATTAAAAAAAATGCAACCCAGATATAATTCAATGCCATGCTACAAGTTAATCAAGTTCAAAATATGACATGCCACCACGCCAGCAGTTTCCGTTCTCATCCGGTTTGGTCCCAGGCTGACTTTTTTATAATCGTGCGCAATGGCCAGTTCCAATTCTTTTTTTGAAAAATCTCCTTCTGGTCCAATGAGTACGATGTAGTTGGTTTTTGGGCTGGCCCGTTTAAGAAGATGATCAGGGTTGGAATGATCAACATAGGCAATAAATTTTGAAGGTGCTTGTGATGTGGTTACAAAATCTTTCAACAATACCATGTGATTTATTTTGGTCAGTGTACATCGAAGGGATTGTTTCATCGCACTGATTGCCAGCTTTTCAAGTCGATCTGTTTTCAACGCGGCTCTTTCTGAGTTATCGCAAAGCAAAAAACTGATCTCATCAACACCGATTTCAATTGCCTTTTCAACAAACCATTCAGTTCTGTCGGGATTTTTGGTAGGGGCAAGAGCGATATGAATATTGTATGGGCTTCTTTCTTCTTTCTGTGTTGATTCAATTTTAAAGGAACATTTGCCAATTGTAGACTCGGTTAACGTAACCTGATACAGGTTACCAACGCCATCTGTCACTTGAATTACATCGCCCGTTTTTTTTCGCAATACTTTTGAGCAGTGCCTCGATTCTTCCGGGTCGAGGAAATGAATACCGTTAGAGATGCCTGGCTGGTAGAATAAGTTCAACCTATTTGTATTGCTGGTGCAACTTGTCCATTAAGCTGACATACTCCTGCATAGCCTGTTCTTTCGATTTCCCTTTCAGGGCCTCCCATGCATCAAATTTTGCGATGGCTTTAAAATCAAACCCACCGGGCCTGTCGCCACTTACATCACCTTCAGAGGCTTGTTTGAACAAAGCATACAGGTCAAGCAATTCTGCGTTACTGGGTCGTTGTGTCAGCTCCTTTGAGCGCGATACTGCGCTTTCAAACTGTTGTTGTAGTTCCATTATCAATAATAAAAAATAAAGGCTGAAAGTAAATCCTTCAGCCTTATAAATTTAAATGAAACACGTTATTAACGCTTACTGATTTCTGTATAGGGTCTTAACTTCGCACCGGTGTATACCTGACGCGGCCGGCCGATTGGTTCATTATTAGCCCTCAGTTCTCTCCACTGTGCAATCCAACCTGGTAAACGACCCATGGCGAACATGACCGTAAACATATCAACCGGCAGACCTAATGCACGATAAATGATACCTGAATAGAAATCTACGTTAGGGTATAATTTACGTTCTACGAAATAAGAATCCTTCAATGCGATTTCTTCGAGTTTTTTGGCGATTTCAAGAACAGGATCGTTTACTCCTAATTTATTCAACACATCATCGGCAGCTTTTTTAATGATCTTAGCACGAGGGTCAAAATTCTTGTATACCCGGTGGCCAAAGCCCATTAATCTGAAAGGATCGTTTTTATCTTTAGCCTTGTCAATCCACTTATCGATGTTGCCGCCATCTTTCTTAATGCTTTCGAGCATCACAATCACTTCCTGATTGGCTCCACCGTGCAACGGTCCCCAAAGGGCATTAATACCAGCGGAGATGGAGGAGTAGATGCTTGCCTTAGAGGAGCCTACAATCCTTACGGTTGAAGTAGAACAGTTTTGTTCATGATCGGCATGGAGAATCAATAGCTTGTCCAATGCATCAGCTACTACCTGGTCCACTTCAAATTCCTGAGCAGGTAGTCCAAACATCATTTTCAGGAACCGTGCACAATACCCTAGTGTATTATCAGGATAGTTTAATGGATGACCTACGGCATTTTTATACGACCAGGCAGCAAAGGTTGGCATTTTAGCCATTGATCTGATAATACTCAGATACACACCTTCTGCTGATCGATTAGGATCAAGAGATTCAGGATAAAAAGCAGTTTGCGCACAGAATAAAGATGAGAGCACTCCCATTGGATGCGAAGTGGAAGGGAAGCCATCCAATATTTTCCGGATATCTTCATGAACAAGCGTGCGCTTGGTAATATCATTCGTGAATTTACTGAATTCAGTTTTTGTAGGTAGTTCACCAAAAATCAACAGGTAGGCTACTTCCAGAAAAGATGATTTCTCAGCCAGATCTTCGATGGCATAGCCCCGGTACCGCAGTATTCCGGTTTCTCCATCCAGAAAGGTGATGGCACTTTTGGTTGCGCCTGTATTTTTATACCCGACATCAAGGGTAATATATCCGGTCTGGTCACGTAAATCGCTGATGTCGATGGCCATTTCATTTTCGGAGCCCTCAATTACTGGCAACGTATACGATTTGCCGTCAATGATTAGTTCTACAGTTTTTGCCATGATGCAAAGAGTTTTTAGATGCTTTTAAAGATAGCGTGTTGTGTTGGAGAAAAAAATATCAGGTTAAGATTTTACGTGAATTTAAGTGGGCAGAAAGCAGTAGGCAGTTCGAAACAACAAACTGTCTACTGGTGACTGCCTCTTAATAGCAAATTGACTAGTTACCTCCGAGTATCATCGGCAGTCCATCTTTGCTCGAACCTACAATCACTACTTTCGAGTTAGGAGATTTAGCAAGCTCCAGGGTAGCTTCTATCCCTCTCATTTTCAATAGTTTATCAGAAAGTGAGTTGTTAATGATATTGTTTGCCCTCGACTCACCCTCGGCAGCAATGCGCTTCCGTTCAGCCTCACTTTTTTCTTTATCCAGTCTGAACTGATAGGCCAATGCCTCTTGCTCTTGTTGAAGTTTACTTTCAATGGCAATACGGATCTGATCTGGTAGCACAATAGAGCGGATCAGTAACGCTACCATATTAACATTGTTGACGAAAAGTACTTTCTCTGCCTCTGCCTTTATGGTTGACTCTACCTCTGCACGTTTAGTGGAATAAATTTCTTCGGCTGTAAAGCGGCCCATCACCTGGCGCACTGCCGAGCGGATTTCCGGAATTACAAGTACGTTCACATAATCCACATTGAATTTCTCGTAGATGTATCCGATTTTATCAGGTATAGGATTGAATCGAACCGTAACATCCATATGAATGGATAACCCGCTTTTATCCAAAATATCCATGTTTTCATCGCGCGAGGTTTCCTGCACATTGTATACATACACTTCATTCCAGGGGGCTTTTGTATGAAAGCCCGGTTGGATTACGTTGTCTTTATCAAGCCCGTTTCCAAACTTGTAAAAGATAACGGCTCGTTGTGTTGCACTAATGGTATAAAATAAGCTGGACGAAATGCCAGCGATTACAAAGAGGGCAATTACGCCCACTATTATAAAAGGTAAAAGTCTGCGGTTGTTCATACACTATTTATTAAAGGTTGTTTTGTTTCGATTCCTCAGGTTTAGGTAAGCCTAGTAGTTTTCCAATAATCAGCACTGAAAACAGGGTGCCCCAAACCGCTTCAAAAACACTTATATTCTTGATTAACTTTGATGTATTAGGATACCCCGTATCCAAACCACCTAAAATGCAAAAACTGTAATTCACACACTCCGCGTAAGTAGGAAACCCCAACTCAATATTTGCCCCCAGGCTTCCCGGATTAATGGTGCAAAGTAAGTCGTATAAACTGCCAAATGAAATGCCGATCATTAAAAATACGGCCGCTGACCCCCATAACTTATCAGGCGTAAAATACTGACTCATGAAGATATCGCGAATAGCAAAGCCTATGATGGTAATTTCAATCGGGAACAACAGACCGTGAATGATCAGGAGCGTAACCTGTCGGTCGATCGTTAAAATTTTGTAATACGGGAATTCAGTTAACATGCCGAAAATGATCATCCCGATTAGTATGATAAAGATCAGCACGATCAAGATTCTATTTTTAGTGAAGTTTCGAAGTAAATCCCACATGAGAAAATTGTACGCAGTACCAAACCCAAAGAATACTGTAATGATGAGTTTTGATAAACTCGAAGAACTATCTTCCAACACGGGGCCTGAGAGGGTCAAACCGAATGTGACAATAATAATTTGGGTGATCACCACATTGCGGTAATCCTGCTGCTTTTCACGCTGCAGATCGGGTAACGATTTTAACAAAATGTTCTTGAACATAGGTAAGAATCAATGGAAATTTAACCATTTAACTCATTTTTTGAAATGGGTCATATTGGAAAGTATTGTTAATTGCAGTAAGCTTGGTTTACGTATGTTTCGATTAATCTTATTTTTTGTTTGTACTCTTTTTACTGCCCACCAAGTACTTGCCCAACGCGATGTAAAGGACAGCCTGTTAAGTTTATTGAAAACAGGAGTAAAGGGTGAGAAAAGGGTTGATGTGTTGAATGAATTGTCGTATCAGTATTATGATTTTGAGGATAGCATTGCATTTAACTATGCGAATCAGGCGTTGATCGAAGCCTTAAAATTAAAGTATGGTAAAGGTATTAAGTACGCGTATACCCTGATAGGCCTTGGTTATGCTAGCAAAAGCATGCATCAATTGGCTGTTGCCTATTACAAAAGATCAGATGCTTTGAAAGTAGCAGGGGTAGATGGAATAACAGTTTATAATCTTACGATGTTGGGAAACACGTACCGCGATCAGGCTATGTTTGACTCCGCAAACGCTTGCTATCATCAGGCGATTAGAGATTTTGGCAACAGTGAAAAGCACCACCTTGCTACATTGTATAAAAATTTAGCACAGTTAAATCTGAAATTGTGGCGAAACCAAGAAGCTTTAAAGTACCTAGACAGCGCCTCATCTATTCTGAAAGATTTTCCCCATCCTTACTCTTATTTGGATGTGTTGGCTTCGTACGGAAATGTGTATGAAAATTTGTTGCAGTTTGGTAAATCTCAGAATTATTATTTGCAAGTGTGCCAGGCGGCTCAAAATCTAGACGATTACTATCATCAGGTTATGTGCTTAACTAACAAGGCGCATCTAGAATACAAAAAGGGAAACTTCCCTCGCGCCCTGAAAAATGCACTCGATGCGCTTAAGCTTGTTGAACTTTATACGTACCCACCGCAGCAAGTTGAGGTGCTCATTCATGTAGGCACTATTTACATTGAGCTCGGTGAGTACGATCTTGCAAATAAATATCTTTTTAAGGCCTTAAAAATTACGGAACAAAACAACCTTGTTTTTGAAACAGCAGAAATTTTTAATGAGATGGCCTGGATTTATAAAGATCAGTATAACTATCCGCTCGCGTTGAGTTATCTGGATCAATCACAAATGATCCGTGAAAAAATTGATGACCAACACGGTGTGGCAAGTTGTCAGAATGTTCGTGGATTAATTTTTTACCTACAGAAGAAATACAAGGAATCTCTTGCCGAGCATAAAAAAGCAAAACAAATACGGTTGGCAATTCAACACCCGGAAGGTGTGGCAGCATCAATTTTTAATATGTCGCTTGTTTATGTTGATCTAGGGGAAATAGACAAAGCTCTTAGTTTGCAAAAGGAAGCAATTGCTATTGAAGAAGGAATTGATAACATACATAGTATCAGTATTTCTTACAATCACCTTGCTAGTTTGTTGATTCTAAAAGGAAGAATGGATGAAGCAGAGCGATACCTGGAACGATCACGAATATTAGCCAATAAAAGCCAATCACAACTTTTGTTGAGAAACAATGCAGGTTATTTTGCAGACCTTTATGAAGCAAAAGAGGATTATAAAAAAGCATTAGAATTCAAAAAACTTTATCAGTCGCTGAACGATAGCATTTACTCTGAAGAAAGTGCTGGTAAACTAGCCGAAATGCAGGCGTTATACCAAGTCGAAAAGAAGGATCAGGAGATTCAGTTGTTGAATAAAGAGAAGGCGCTACAAGAAAGCCAACTTGAAGTACAGGAATCACGCCTTCGGTTTCAGCTTTCAATTATCATATCTGGTATTGTAGGATTTATTCTCATCTCAATAGTTTCATATAATATGTACCGAAATGCTAAGCGAATGCGAAGACTCAATAGAGAGATAAGTGAACAGAATGAGGAAATACAGGCACAATCAGAAGAGCTTTCGGAGTCAAACCAGTTATTGACCAATCTAAATGCTGAAGTCATTGAAAAGAATGAAGAGATACAGGCCCAATCAGAGGAACTTACAGAAGCTAATCAAACGATTTCCCTTATTAATAAAAGTTTAGAGGAAAAAGTTGAAGAACGAACGACAGAGATGAAGCAGGCCTACAAAGAATTAGATACTTTCTTTTATAGATCATCGCATGATTTTCGAAGACCGCTTACAACGTTTATGGGCCTTGCGGAAGTAGCCAAAATTACCATCAAAGATCAAAACGCGCTTGAATTATTTTCGAAAGTAAATGATACAGCACATTACCTGGATAAAATGTTGGTGAAGCTTCAGTCTATTAGTGATTTAGGGGGGCAGGAATTGGTGTATAAGGAAGTTTTTTTAAAAGAAATTTTTGATACCGTGTGTGATGCAATGCGGATAGAACTGCAGCGAAAGAATATTAAAGTATTTTGCGAAATTGAATTGAAGGAGGCTTTTCATTCTTATCCCGCATTACTTCGCATCATTGTAGAGAATCTGGTCGAGAATTCTATTTTCTTTAGCAATATAACAGAGCCAAGCATTCATTTTAGGGCTTACACATTGGGTGGTGAAGTAGTCATGGAACTTCGTGATAATGGAGAAGGTATACCGGCTGAGTACCAGGAACGAATATTCGAAATGTATTTTAGAGCTAACGAACGATCGAAGGGAAATGGGCTTGGTCTGTATATTGTGAAGAAAGCAGCGGAGAGACTTGGAGGAATTGTAACGGTTAAAAGCGAGTTGTATCAAGGGTCACTTTTCTCAATACGATTTTCAGGAAAACAAAATTGATGCATGTTCAGGCTCGTCTGTAAATTAATTCTTAACCTCATGGGCTGGAAATCCCTAGGAGAGTTTCCATACCACCTCAAAAAATACGTGATCATTGTTGCACCGCACACCAGTGGGTGGGATTTTATAATCGGGGTATTGTTTCGTAAAGCCCTTCGGTTGGAAAAAGCTAAGTACTTGGGAAAAAAAGAATTATTTGATCCGCCTTTTGGGTTTCTGTTTCGCTGGCTGGGCGGGTATCCGGTTGACCGCAGTCAGAATAAAAATATGGTAGAAGAGGTAGTAAAAATCTTCAATTCACATGACGAATTCGGGATTGCTCTCTCACCCGAAGGGACAAGGGTTCGCGTGGATACGCTGAAGACAGGTTTTTACAATATTGCGAAGAAGGCCAACGTACCCATTGTTATGGTTGGGCTTGATTTTGAAAATAAGCGAGCTGTTTTATCTCCACCCTTTCATGTTACGGAAAATCAAGAGGCTGATTTTGAGCACATCTTAAAATTCTTCCGGCCTATAAAAGGAAAGTACCCGGAAAAAGGGCTTGGTCACCTTTAGAATGTAATCCCAAGCAATCAAGTTGTAGAAGATGTCTCGCAAAAGCAGCAATGCTGCCATAACGAGTGGGAGCGCTCGACATGGCAGTTCTATATTGGATTGCTATCAAACAAAAAGCCCCGAGAGATCGGGGTTTTTTGTAAATTTTAAGTAAGGCTGAGATTACATACCTGAGCCACTTCCATCGGAATTACCGAAAAGTGATGGAGTAGGAGTAGGAGCTGCGGGCTGAGGAGCCGGTACAGTTACAGCTTTCACTTTTTTCGAAACTTTTTTCTTCGTCTTAGCGACTGCTTTTTTTACAGCTTTAGAAGCTTTTTTAACTGCCTTCTTAGCTTTCTTAACAACTTTTTTCGCGGCTTTCTTAACCGACTTTTTAGCAGCTTTTACTTTTTTTTGAGCTGCCTTTTTTACTTTCTTCTTAGCCATAGCAAGTTTTATGTTTTTTGGAGCCGAAAAGTTACGCAATTCTATACGTACGAATGCAAAAGTTTATGTGAAATTTTTTAAATCACGACCATCGCTTGAGCGATTTCTATCAGTACCTCTTCTTAGGATATCCACCTGATTTCCGATCGGCACCTGAGCTACTGCTACGGGTGCTTCTTTCTCTTGTGCCCCCGCTTCGTTCATTTCGCTCACGGCTTCCACCACTGCTGCTTCGTTGACCGCTCACGCTTCGGTTACGACTTGGACTAAAGCTTCTTTCGCTACGTTCACGGTTGCCACCTTCATTTGGTTCACTGCGTTCACGGCTACGACCACCACCACTTTTCTGTTCAGTAAGTTCTACCCGAACGGCACGGCCTGCAAACTCAATGCCTTGGAAGCCTTTTAGTATATCCTGAGTCTTTTCTTTATCTACTTCAAAGAAAGAGTAGGCACCTTTTAAATCAATCTTACCAATTGATTTTTTAGTAACGCCACAGCAATCGTCTAATAACTCCAGCAGAGTAGATACATCCAGGTCGTCCATTTTACCCAGGTTGATGAAGAAACGGTCGCCAGAAGAATTACGGTCTGCTCCACGGTCACTGCTCTTGCCATCCGCATTTAAATCGGGGGCATTGCGGTAATATTCAAGAAAGCGATTGAATTCAAGGGAGGCAAAGCGCTTAATCAATTCATCCTTAGAAAGATCGTTAAGTGCCTCATATACAGCAGGTAAAAACTCGGCAATTTCTTTCTCATTTACCTTCACTTCGTGCACTTTGTGCATTAAGGCCAGCAATTGCTTTTGGCAGACTTCCTGTCCTGTTGGAACAGGTATCTTAATAAATGTAGTTTTTAAGTTCTTTTCAATCTGGCGCAGTCTGCCTGTTTCGCGGTTGCTCACCATGGCGATTGAAATACCCTTTTTCCCGGCACGCGCTGTACGACCGCTTCGGTGGGTGTAAAACTCCATCTCATCGGGCATGTTCATGTGGATTACATGGGTGATGTTGTCTACATCAATACCACGGGCTGC
>JANNQJ010000235.1:0-6917 GCA_031400675.1 Cyclobacteriaceae bacterium | reverse complement strand
CTGAACCTTGCCTATAATTCTGTGCGGCAGCGAACTGCCGAAGCACTGTTAAAAGTCTTTCAATTGAAAGACCCGGAGAAGAAACTTAGCATTTCTCGTGATGACCTCGCTAAGATGGTGGGCACCGCTTCCGAATCGGTGATTCGCGTACTTTCTGATTTTAAGGATGAAGGTTTGATTGATATCGAAACCGGAAAAATACTCATCCTCAAACCCGACAAGCTGGAGAAAGTTATTCGCTGGAATGTAGCCCGCTGATTAACGGCAAATAATGATTTGATTCACACCATGTGCAACTGTGTGAACGTGGGTGTCAACCAGTAAAACTCTTACAATCAGCAAGCAACCTGCAGCAATCTGCATGATAGCAGCGAGTTTACCCATACTCATGTTTAAACGTTTTGCGAAAAGGGGTATCACAGAAATTAGCCCGAGCATAACAGGCAACGTACCAGCACCAAAGGCCGCCATAAAGATGAATCCATCGAAAGGCCCGCTAAGTGTGATGCAGGAGGTGAGCGCTAAAAAAGTAAGTCCACAAGGCAATAGTCCATTTAGAATCCCCATGGCAAAAACCGAACTGTATTTTTTATGCTGGAGAAAAATTGAAAACTGTCCCTTCAAAAAAGTTGTCAACCGGAGTATGGGGGTAAGAATCGGTGCTCTGAAATTACTTCCGGTTATTCCAATCACAAGAAGTACTACTCCTAACGCAATAGAGATTACATATTGAAAGGTTACGGGTAACATAACACCAGCGGCACTCACCACCATTCCCAGGATACAGTAGACTAAAATTCTGCCCGAATTATACAGCCCTCTATTGATAAGTACACTCCCACCTTTACTGGTTACAGCAAAAGCCAACGGGCTACACATGCCTGCACAATGCAGGCTACCGGCAATACCTAGTATAAAGGCGGTTATCAGCATTACAGGTACACTGTTTTTTCAATGTAGTACTCTTTGTCATTCATCGACCACTTCATTTTCGCTTTGTACATTCCTTTTTGCCGAGTTGTCAGATCAAAAATTTGTATGGTATCGGAAGTGGGTTTCAATTCAAAAATCAAATCTAACTCAGCATTTGAAGGCCGGAAGAGTTTTAATTCTCCACGTTGTAAGTTGTTAAAATTCTTAAAAGAGACCTGCATGAAACTATCCACAATGGAAATCTCAGGCTTAACGTCTAATTGTAGCGTATTGCTATTGCGATCAATCTGCTGCTGAAAATCTAACTCCTGCTTGTAGTAATCCGCAGCAACCAGACTTATGTCTTGCCGAACACAAATCGTTACAAGCACGCCAATAAATACAGCGAAAAAAATAAATGATACAGTAATCCATTTTCCCCAATTCATAACCAGTATTATTTATGTTCCTCAGATTCATTTTCTTCATCGTCCTCATGTTGCTCATCTTCAAACCTGCTGTTAACATCTGAGGATTTGCTCACAGGACCGATAAATTTCACTTTTACTTTCTCAATCAATTCTTCATTGCTATAAATTCCTACTACTACCACGGTGCGTGCATGTTTAATTTCTGATGCGGGGATTTTAATAAAGCAGATACTTTTCAACATACCTTCCGCTGGAACGATGATAGAGTTTCCATCCACCCGATTAATGGAAGCCGTTGCCGGAGATTCTACTTTTAGTTGAAGGGATATTTGCGAGAATGTTTTATTGACAAACTCTACATTATAGAGATTGGTAATGTTCCCATCATCCGTTCGTTGATATAAGGTTCCGGATATTTTGAAAACCGTGGTCTCCACATCCGTGCGGGTAAGCAACGCAAAACCAAGCAACGATAATAATGCAACCAACACAAACGAGTACCCAATTACCCTTGCGTTGATCAAGTGGAGAATACCATTCTTAATAGAATTGAATGAAGCGAATCGGATCAAACCTTTTGGTTTTCCGATTTTTACCATCACATCATCGCACGCATCAATGCAGGCTGTGCAGTTCACACATTCCAGCTGCGTTCCGTTTCGGATATCAATACCGGTTGGGCACACGTGTACGCATAGCTTACAATCGATACAATCACCCTTCTTTATTTCCGTTGATTCCGTTTTTTTTATTTTCCCTCTAGGCTCACCGCGAAGCCAGTCATACGCGACCACAATGGACTCTTTTACCAGTAAAACTCCCTGCAATCGACCGTACGGACAAACTACAAGACAAGCCTGCTCGCGAAACCAGGCGAACAATCCATAGAAAATCATGGTAAAAGTCGTAAGCCCGATAAAACCCGCGAGATTTTCACCAGGTGAATGTGTAGCGATTTTAAAGGTTTCATTTACTCCGATCATGTAAGCCATGACAGTGTGCGCAATTAAAACGGAGATCGATATGAAAATAAAGTGCTTGAGTGTCTTCTTGAAAATTTTTTGACCATTGATTAGACCCTCATTCAGCCTCTTCTGCGCAGGCGCATCACCTTCAATCAAGTATTCAATTTTTCTGAATACCATCTCCAAAAATAACGTTTGTGGGCACATCCAACCACACCAGATTCTGCCAAAGACCACTGTAAACAAAATAACAAAAACAAAAAAGGTCAGTAGAACGATGGCCAGCAGTACGAAATCCTGGGGCCAAAAAACCTGGCCGAAAATGATAAATCTCCTGTCGAAGATGTTCAGCAAAAAAAACGGCTGCCCCTTAATCGTTATAAAGGGGCCGGCAAATAAGATCGAAAGAAGGAATACCGTTACAACGATTCTCCAATTATGATAGCGGCCTGCGGGTTTCTTCGGATATATCCACAACCGTTTACCTTCTTTGTCGACAGTGGCAATGCTATCGCGAAATTCCTCATCGTATATGTACAGGGCGTCCTCTTTCTCCATCCTATCGCTGCTTTCAATTCAATGAAGCCGTTGTTTTCGTAGTATCACTTTTTACTTTCGGCTGCTCCGGTGCAACGAGGCTTCCTTGTGGCGCCTTCGGGTCAGGCGGGTTAGTACCCTGCAGGCTTATCACATAAAACGTAACATCCCGAACATCTTTCGGGCTCATTGCTTTTCCCCATGCCGGCATACCTTTTTCAACCACACCGTTTTTTACTGTAACATAAATTTCTTTAACACTTCCTCCGTGCAACCAATACGCGTCTGTTAGATTGGGGCCAATTACATTTCCTCCGCCATCTGCACGATGACAGGATTGGCAGTTATTCATACTGAACGCCTTTTTGCCGTTTGCTATAAGGTCAACGTCAGCAGTAAATTCAAGCGTATTCTCATCAATCACGGCCGAAGGCTGAGAGGCCAGATGCTTTAGCTTTGCCTCTTCTGCTGAAGCAACTTGATTTTCATATTCCTGAATTGAAAGTGGAAGTGAATCCGTGACATGGTAAACAATCAGGTAAACAACTCCCCATGCAATCGTTCCATAGAACAACCATTTCCACCAGGGCGGCAGGTGATTATCCAATTCGCGAATGCCATCGTAGTTATGATCAAGCTCGATCGTTTTTTCTTTGGTAAGGGGCACCGAAGCATTCACACGTTGCCAGAAACTTTCTCCCCATCCAGGCTGCGCCACATATACTTTTCCTTCACGTGCTGCTTTTTCTTCCGCTGCTTTGCGAACAACTAAATTCAAAACTTGAATAATGTATATCGCCACGATCATCACTAGCAGGAACACCACAAAAACTAACGCTGTCACCAGATACAAAGGAAGCATCGGATGATTGATGGAGTCATTCCAAAAGGATTGACTTTCAGTGGGTGCAGATTCCTGAGCAAAGGAGGCTACGGGAATACATATCAGGAGTGTGAGAATCCATTTTTTCATACTGCATCCTTTTTAGGCTTTGAACGATCCATACCATCATCATCATTTTCAATTGGCATGGAAGCCATTCTGGCAATGAATTTTTTATCTGCTGTAAAAACCCACCACAGTAAACAGAGAAAGAAAATGAAGAATATGACGAACGAAATCACAGGCCATATCTCGATGTTGGTGATGCCTTGCAAAACATTTTTATACATAGCTTTTACTTTTGAGTGGTGTTGTCAGTTACTTTTCCGGTTTTAATATCTTGCCCCAGTCGTTGCAGATACGCAATCAATGCAATGATCTCCGCATCCGGCTCAACTTCAATTCCCTCCATTTGTAAATTCTCTGCCATGCGTTTGGCTTGTTTATCGAGATCATCATTAGCCGCATCTTCATATCCTGTTTCGTAGGGTACACCAATTGTACGCATTGCTTTAATTTTTCCTACCGTTAGATTTTTATCAATGACCTGTTCAAACAACCACGGATAAGCAGGCATAATGGACCCGGTAGAAACTGCATCGGGAGCCAACATGTGGTTGTAATGCCAGCTATCGCCATACTTACCACCGATGCGGTGCAGATCAGGGCCGGTTCGTTTCGATCCCCACAAAAACGGGTGATCGTACACAAACTCACCTGCCTTTGAATACTCCCCGTAACGTTCGGTTTCCGAGCGGAAGGGTCGAATCATTTGGGAATGACAACCCACACAACCTTCGCGTACATAAATGTCACGACCGTGTAACTCCAGCGGTGTGTATGGTCTAACACTTGATATCGTAGGCACATTTGATCTAATCAGAAATGTAGGCACCATTTCAATTACTCCACCAATGAGTATGGCCACCAGGGTGAGTACGGTAAAGATGACAGGTTTATGCTCCAATACCCGGTGGTGCCAACCTGCATTGCTTGCCGGCACATATTCTTTGACAAGCGGAGCAGCTTCTGCATTTTCATTCGGAACAAACTGGCCCTTTCCTGCAGTCTTAATCAGATTGTACGTCATGACAAAGGCACCAATCAAATAAAGACCACCACCAATAGCCCGAAGCATATACAGCGGTAAAATTTGAACGGTAGTTTCGAGGAAGTTTTTATAGACAAGAAATCCTTCCACATTAAACTCTTTCCACATCAGACTTTGCACCACGCCCGATACATACATCGGTAGCGCATAGAAAATAATGCCTAACGTGCCTAACCAAAAGTGGAGATTAGCAAGCTTCGTTGAGTAGAGTGTGGTACTCCACATGCGTGGCACCATCCAATACAATATGGCAAAGATCATGAACCCGTTCCAGCCCAAGCCCCCAACGTGAACATGCGCTACAATCCAATCTGTGAAGTGCGCAATTGCATTTACACTTTTTAAAGATAGCAAAGGACCTTCCAGCGTGGCCATACCATATGCTGTAACAGCCACAACCATAAATTTCAACACAGGATCTTCCCGTACTTTATCCCATGCACCGCGCAAGGTGAGCAAGCCATTGAGCATTCCACCCCACGATGGCGCAATGAGCATGATGGAAAATACAACGCCTAACGACTGCGCCCAATCGGGAAGCGAAGTGTACAATAAATGGTGAGGCCCGGCCCAGATGTAAAGAAAAATTAATGACCAAAAGTGCACGATTGAAAGTCTGTAAGAATACACGGGCCTGTTCGCAGCTTTGGGAAGAAAGTAATACATCAAACCCAGATAAGGGGTAGTGAGAAAGAATGCTACAGCATTATGTCCGTACCACCATTGTACGAGTGCATCCTGTACACCGGCATACCAGGAATAACTTTTAAAAAGTGTAACGGGTATGGCAAAAGAATTAACAACATGCAGTACGGCTACGGTAATGAATGTGGCGATGTAAAACCAAATGGCTACGTACATGTGCCGCTCTCTGCGTTTGATGATTGTGCCAATCATATTCCAGCCGAAAACAACCCAGATAACCGTGATGGCGATATCAATTGGCCATTCCAACTCAGCATATTCTTTTGAGGAAGTCATTCCCAACGGAAGTGTAATAGCTGCAGCGAGAATGATAAGCTGCCAACCCCAAAAGTGCAGCCAGCTTAGCCCATCGCTGAACATTCTTGTTTTAAGCAAACGCTGCATGGAGTAATAAATGCCCGCAAACATGGCGTTACCTACAAATGCAAAAATGATGGCGTTCGTGTGCAACGGGCGAATTCGGCCAAACGTGGTGTATTGAAGATCAAAGTTAAACAGCGGGTAAAAAAGTTGGATTGCGGCTGTCAGGCCAACCAACATTCCCACCAAACCAAACACAACTGTAGCAACGATGAAGGCTTTTACAATTTTGTTGTCGTAACTAAATTTCTCTAATTCCATAAGTGGCTGATTATTACAGAGTGATTTTGGAATAAAAATAAAAAGGTGGTGTACCGTGAGACATGATGGGTGTTAGATGAAAAAATGATTTTTGTCAGGATTTCTCCGGGAATTGACTCCTGAACGATTAACGCAACAAAATTCAGTAAGTATGACTGAAGTCATAGTGTAGTAAACCATTGGGCAATACTTTTATCGAAATTAAAACACGATCCGGTTGGTTGATTCCTGTAGTATTCCTAATAACACAAGTTTACCAGTGGCTGAAGTGGTGCTTACATACCCTAATGCGCTTTCAGTTTTAACACGGTATAACATCGATTATTGCTGCGGTGGGAAAATGTCCTTTCGCGAAGCCTGTGATAAGGCCGGACTAAATGCAGATCAAATTTGGGGTGAGATAGTACATGGTCGGCCCAGTGGAAATTCCTATCAATTAAGATTTACCACCTGGAGTGCTCCACTCCTGGTTGACTTCATCACTCAAAATCATCACGCATATGTAAAAGAAGCTATTCCACAACTACAGGAACTGCTTGACAAGGTTTGCAATGTACACGGTGAGGATCACATCGAGTTAAATGAAATCCGAGATGACTTTAATGATCTTGCCGAAGAACTTTTGTCACACCTGGAGAAAGAAGAGAAAGTTCTGTTTCCTTCTATTAAGAGTCACTTTCGGGAAGGAAAGACATTTTTGTCTAATAATTTTGAGGGGCCCATCAGCGTGATGGAAGATGAACACGAGTTGG
>JANNQJ010000234.1:0-2826 GCA_031400675.1 Cyclobacteriaceae bacterium | reverse complement strand
TCACTAAACTTCATCTTAGCTTCTTTTTTTGATAACAAACAACATGAGATCCAGTGTTGAGGTAATGTTCGTATGTAAAGAATACGATTAAACCAATAAAAATAAACAGTATGAAAAAATTAACCATGTTAGCAGTAGGCTTATTTGTGGTGAGCGCAACAGCCTTCGCTCAAAAATCGGTGATGGTAGGCGGAGCGGAAATGTATCCGACCAAAAACATCATTGAAAATGCCGTAAACTCAAAAGACCACACTACACTTGTAGCGGCTGTAAAAGCAGCAGGGTTAGTGGAGACAGGTAACACGTCAAAAATCACGATCATGGATGTGAATCAATCCAATGGTGTGATCCATGTGATTGACACGGTATTGATGCCATAATCTCATTTTAGCGAGAAATAAAAAGAAACTAGATTCTGGTTCACGGTGAATCCGAGGTTTGAGGCTGTAGAGTGAATTGTGTCAAAGAAGGAACAGTCACTTTACAGCTTATCTAGTTTCATTTAAGCATCTTATTATTCCTATAAATCTCTTTTCCTTTCTCATTCCATTCCGTTTTTACATACGGGATAACTTCTTTATCAAACGCTTCCTTAGAATAGGCAACTAACTTTTTCCGTTTGCCCGAAGGATAATACTCAATCCAGTTACCAACTTTTTTATCCCATTGATATTCGCCCATTACAGCCACTAATCCATTTTCATGAAACATGTAATAGAAACCTTCTTTTTCTCCGAACTCAATTGGCGTGATTTCCTTTACCCTTTTTCGTTCAAGCGGATCGTAATATGTAACTAAGGATTCTTTCGGCCAGCCGCGGAAATATTTTGCTTTGTCAGTTAAGGTGCTGTCGCGGTTGTAGGTCATCCAGCGGCCGTGCTTGGTACCTTTGTAATAAATGCCCGACTCCAGCACGACCTCGTTCATCACTCTTTTGTACGGGCCGTGGAGCAATACGCCTTTTTTCGGATCGAATTTGCTCGTCTTCCTTACTTCTCTGCGGGCGTAGTCGAAATAATAAATATCACGGACGAATGTTTTGGGTGTCTCTGATTTTTTCAGGTAATAAAACAGCTCAAAACTCACGCGTTCACCTACCCCTCTTCGGGTAAATCCCTTTTTCGTTTTTATACCATAAAAAACTTTCTTCTTAACTTTTTTCTTTTTGGTGGGGATAGGCTCTTCCTCTTTTAGGAAATCCAGATTCACGGGAGTATCTACCGTGAAAGCCTGATCCTGAGGCTCATCTTGCTGGGCAAGAAGGGGTGGCACCCCAATTGTTACCGATAACAATACAATTAAAGTGATTTTCAACCGCATATTTTCTTAAACGAATTGAAAATTGGAAAAGTGTGCGGAGAAATGCAACCCCTCCATCCTCGTTCCTCGGACACCTCCCCTACAGGGGAGGACGGGAGGGTCAAGACACTAAGTCAACACTTCGCTTAATAAAGCTTGTCAAGTCAGCACCCGTGAGCATGTTTTGAGAAAGTAATCCAAGGTCGAAAGCTTGCTTGGCCAGTAATGATTTTTGTTCTTCGGTTTCAGCCCGAATGATTTTCTGTACAATCGAGTGATTTCCATTAATCGCTACTGAATAATTATCGGGCATACTACCCATAAAGGCGTAACCACCCCCGCCCATCTTGGCCATGTCTTTAATTCTGCGCATGAATTCGCTCATGGTAATCACCACGGGGAGTTCATCAGGTGCCAATGACTCAACTGTCACGGTCATGTTTTTATTGTTGATAGCTTTTTCAAAAACAGATTTCACCTGTGTTTGCTCATCGGCACTTAACACGCTTTCTGTTTTTTCGTCTTTGGCAATCAGCTTGTCTATCGTATCGCTATCAACACGTTTTATCTGGGTTTTCTCCAGCTTCTGTTCTAGCGTATTGATGAAGTGATTATCGAGCGGACTATCTAACAAAAGTACATCATACGCTTTGTTTTTGGCGGCTTGGATAAAGCTGTCTTGTTTGCCGGCATCAGATGTGTACACATAAACCATATTGCCATCCTTATCAGTTTGCGTGGATTTTACTTTTTCCTTGTACTCTTCGAATGTAAAATACTTGCTATCAATATTTTTGAACAATGAAAAGTCTTTTGCACGGTCATAGAATTTTTCATCGCTGATAATACCATACTTCACAAACAGGTTGATGTCGTCCCATTTCTTTTCGAAATCTGTACGATCTTTTTTGAATAATTCCTGGAGTTTATCGGCTACCTTTTTTGATATATGCTGACTGATTTTCTTTACGTTAGCGTCACTTTGCAAATAACTGCGGGAAACGTTTAAAGGAATATCGGGCGAATCCAACACACCGTGTAACATCATGAGGAAATCGGGGACTACATCCTTGACTTCATCCGTAATGAACACCTGACGAGAGAAGAGTTGAATTTTGTTTTTCTGCAGCTCGAAATCATTCTTCACTTTCGGGAAGTAGAGGACTCCAGTCAGGTTAAAAGGGTAATCTACATTCAAGTGTATCCAGAAAAGCGGATCTTCACTGAAGGGATACAACTCTTTATAGAACGCTAAATAATCTTCGTCTTTTAGTTCGCTAGGTGCTTTCGCCCAAATTGGTGAGGTGTTATTGATGATCCGGTCAACAGTTGTTGTTTTATATTTTGGTTTGTTATCCTTGTCAACACCGTCTTCAATACTTTCTTCTTTCGTGCCGAATTTGATCTCAACAGGCAAAAACCTGCAATACTTTTCCAGGATTCCTTTTAATCTGAACTCATCTAAAAACTCTTCAGAGTCAGCATTGATATGGAGAATTACATCGGAACCACGTGTTTCCTTTTTTG
>JANNQJ010000233.1:0-4642 GCA_031400675.1 Cyclobacteriaceae bacterium | reverse complement strand
ATTGAATTGAGTAGCTAACCAGATCAGTCCATTGGAAGACGAGTAAGCACGCCAGGATGCCAGGTCATCACTGCTGTTCTTGTAGTCTTTTGAATATCCGTAATAAGTTGATTCTTTTGATTCAGGATTGTATCGAATCACACCGTTATAATAGAGGCCAATCCATAAATGTTTATCACTGTCTTCTGCAATGAAGGTGATGTGATCGGTAGGGCTGTAAACCGGAGGGCGGCCTGGTAAGCCTGTGTTGGATGGATTGTATTTTACTCGCTGGAATTTCCCGGTCGCCCTATCCATGAGATGAAGGCCGGAGTTACCTCGTGTACCTATCCAAAAATTACCATCGCTATCTTCAAAGATAGCTCTCACTACATTGTCCGACAGGCTTTGGTGGTTAACAGAATCATGCACGTATTGCGTAAAAGTATCCGTAGCTGGGTTGAAACGGTTGAGCCCCCCGCTGCCATCCCCCCAGGGGAAACCTGTACCGACCCATAGAATACCTTGACGATCTTCATAGATCACGGATACTCCACCTTTCGTGAGACTTGTTGAATCCGATGTAATCGGACTGAAACGTTTAAATTTTCCGGTACGCTGATCCAGCAAATGCAAATCTCCAGTACCTACGTAATCACTTGTGCCTACCCAAACGTTTCCTTTGCCATCTACTAAAATAGACGATACAAAATCTGAGCTTAAACTTTCCGGGTCATCTTTGTTGTGTCTGAAGTGGGTAAATGTATTGGTGCTGGGATCAAACCGATCAAGACCGCTGAGGCCATAGCCAATCCAGATGGCGCCCGATGGATCTGCCGCCAGGCACTCAATTGTGCCTGATGCCAGCGAGTTGGGATTGTCGTGCTGGTAAACGTATCGTTTCATATGGTTGCCGTCATAACGAACCAGGGAAAGATCGTTTCGATCGGCAAACCACATGAATCCATACTTGTCCTGGACAATGCTATTGATTTTGCTCAATGAAACACCACTGGTGGGCGGAACTATTTTGAAATTTAATTCCTGTTTCTGCGCCAGACATTGGTGGGCCATCGCGAAACACAAAACCAGCACGAATGTTGAAAAATATTTCATCGTTAATATTATTTCATAACCGAGCCTACGGCTCTTTATTTTGTTTTCTTCTTTCTGTCAACGGACTGAAGTCCTTTGTTACGATATTGGCCGAGGCTACGCCTCTCTAATTCAAATATTCCTAAAACTTTTATCTGTCACCACAGAGCCGTTAGGCTCGAATCATTTTGTAACCATGGATTTCAATCCGTGGTATAAAAAACCAATATACCTAAAAGAGTGCCGTAGGCACGAAACATACTAAACTGGCAATACAATCATAAACTCACTTCCTTCCCCTTCCTTTGTCTCCACTTTCAACTCCCCTCCGTGTGCTTTCACAATATCATAACTCAAACTCAATCCTAAACCCGTTCCTTGTCCGGTTGGCTTAGTGGTAAAGAAAGGTTGAAAGATCTTGTCCAGTATTTTTTGAGGAATGCCGTTGCCATTGTCTTTTACAGAAATCAAAACTTTGTTCCCTTCTTTCTTTGTGCTTACTGAAACCGTTGGCTCATAATTGGCCAGTAGCTCGCGGCTAGAAGTTAAAAGCTTTTGCCTCTCATTAACAACGTAAAACGCATTCGTAATCAAATTCAAAATCACCCGGCCGATGTCTTGCGGAATCACATTCACTTTTCCAATGGTATCGTCAAAGACTGTTTCAAATTTTGAATTGAACGTTTTGTCTTTTGCTCTCAAGCCATGATAGGCCAATCGCAAATATTCATCGGCTAATGCATTAATATCCGTTGGTTCTTTTACACCACTACTGCTGCGACTGTGTTGTAGCATTCCCTTTACAATATCAGATGCTCGCTTGCCATGGTGATTGATTTTTTCTTGATTCTGAACAATGTCTAGTAGAAGTTCATCCTCAAGTTTCTCATCGCGCTTGTCTTGTGTCTTTCGTCTTTCGCCTTGAATCTCTTTAATCAACTCGGTATTCACTTCAGAAAAATTATTGACGAAATTCAATGGGTTTTGAATTTCATGGGCAATGCCTGCGGTGAGTTCGCCAAGCGATGCCATTTTTTCGGACTGGATGAGTTGAGATTGGGTGAGTTTCAGGTTGGTGTATGCTTTTTCAATTTCTTTTGCATGTTGAAGTTCTAATTTTTGGGCTTTCTCCTGCTCCACGCGAATCACACGTTGTTTCTGATATAAATGCGTTATCCTGACACTAGCTATAAAAATCATGGCATAAACTCCGTATGCCCACCAGCTGAACCACCACGGAGGATTTATTACAAATAGATACTGAAGTTCTTTACTCCAGTATCCCTCGCTATTCATAGCTTTTACCCTGAACGTATAAGAACTGTGGAATAAATTGGTATAAGTAGCCTCAGGATTACCGGTAAGAGCACTCCAGCCTTGATCTAATCCCTCCAGCATATACTGATATTTTACCCGATCTGGTTTGTTACTTGTGATACCAATAAATTTGAAAGTAATGGAGTTGTTGTTGTATGACAACTCTAATTGTTCTGGTGTGTAACTCCACTTGGATACAGTAGAGAATTTGAAATCTTTTATGGTAGCTCCATTTTGTAAGAACAAAATTGTATCTCTGTTTTCTTCCACCTTCAGCCAGTTGATATCTTCATTAAATAGTGCAATACCGCTTAATTGAATATGGGGAGGAATGGTATCGGGTTTATCTTCTTCCTTATGGTAGGCTGTAATCCGATCGGTAGCACCTGCCCAGATAATCCCATTTTTATCCTGAATAAGCGAATTATACCAGGTACCAACGCCTAAAAAACCATCCGCATAAGTGTAGTTTTTAAAAATTAATTCGCCAGCATGATCACCTTTGTTGGGTCCTGGTGTTGACTCATTGTCACTAGCCTTAGACATTTTACTTAAGCCGTTGATGGTACCAAACCATATATTACCCGCTGCATCTTCAAGAATGCTGTTGATATTATTATTAACCAATCCTTGATCAACCGTATAATGGGTAAAAGTTTTTCCGTCATATTTGTTTACGCCTCCATTGGCGGTGCCAAACCAGAGGTTTCCTTCTTTGTCTTCCAGCATAGCCTGCACGGTCGCATCGTTCAATCCATTAGATGTGTTAAAATGGGTAAATAATTTCCCATCATACTTTGTCAAACCGTTGTCCACAGTTCCAAACCACAGGTTATTGTTTTTATCCTGAAGGATACTGAACACACGGCTGCCACTTAAACCTTGCTCTGTCCGATAATTTGTAAATGATTTCCCATCATACTTACTCACACCTTTTTCGGTACCAATCCAAATATTACCTTCCCGATCTACCGTCATACAGTTGATCTGACCTTCAATTAGCACCTGATCCTGTGAGTAATGAGTAATGGTTTTTTCATCAAATTTATCTATGCCGTTCGCGCGTGAACCAAACCATAGGTTCCCATCTTTATCTTCACACATTGCTGTAATATTATCGGAACATAACCCCTGCGCGGTAGTAAAGTGAGAAATAGATTGACCATCATATTTATTAACCCCACCGCCCCAGGTTCCTATCCATAAATTGCCATTCCGATCTGCCATTATACTTCGTATGCTTTCAAGACTAAGGCCTTCAGCAACACGGATGCTGGTAAACAACTGGCTGTTACTTTTTGCTATTCCTCCTCCATTTGATCCAAGCCATAGATTGCCGCTCTGGTCCTCTATTTTGGCATATATCATAGACCCCCTTATTCCATTGATAAGGCCAAGTTGGGTTAGATGTACCCCATCATTTTTGTATAAACCAACATTTGTATTTGAATACTTCTCAATGCCTTGTTTGGTACCTACACTCCAAAACGGACGTGGCTGAGCATAATTAGAAAAGGATTGACCATCATATTTAGAATAACCAACAGGAGAGCCATAGCCAATCCATACATTTCCTTCCTCATCTTCACGCAAGCCCCAGATAGTATTATTGCTTAGTCCCTGATCAGTAGTATATTTTGTAACCGTCTTTCCGTCATATTTGAGTGCTCCATTATATGTGCCCATCCAAATATTTCCGTTTTTGTCCTCCAGTAACGCGTTAACATGTCCCTGATTCAATTCAGGGATTTTAGGAAAAGTGGTTAAGTATTTCCCATCAAATTTGCAGACGCCCTGGTACGTGCCAAACCAAAAATTTCCTTTACGGTCTTCCAGGAAAGCAACAACGGCATCGCTGTTCAATCCCTGAGCTGTGGTATACTGGGTAAATGAACGCCCATCATATTTAGCGATTCCATTTCCCCATGTGCCAGCCCAGATATTCCCAACTCTATCAGCATACATGCCTAATACAATGCTTCCCTTGAGCCCCTGCAATGTGCTATAGGTGCTATAACTTGTGTGACCATAATCGATTATTTTTGGTGGCTTCACCTCCACAACTTCCGGAAGACCAACAACAAAGGAACTATCCATCACCGGTATTATTTCCGGAAGTTTATACGGGCCCTTTCCCGGAGTATTAATGCTGTTTGGCGTACCCATGTCAGTCACTGTGGGTTCACCTGCTGGAGTAATGTAGGACTGAAGTTGAACAACCGTTGGCTTCCCTGCCGGTACACTTTTTAAT
>JANNQJ010000232.1:0-3067 GCA_031400675.1 Cyclobacteriaceae bacterium | reverse complement strand
GGTTATTCGGGTACACTGCCCGCACTAACAAATATGCCGAGCGTGAATTGGTGACTTGTCAAATTATTAAAACTGAACAGCCTGAAAACTATGAACAAGCAGTTGATAAAATTGCAACAGGAAGGGACATTCCGATGATGAATCAGTATTATATGCAGTTGCATGCGATTGACATCGACTTAACCCGCGATTTTTATCCTATCAATATTGCCATACGGAAGGCAATTGAAACTGTGCTTCACTATTACGCGTACCGTGAAGGATAGTTATTTAAGGTAATCGCTAAATGCAATAAAGATTTTTTCAACAGTTGCTTTTGCAGCAGGCTTTGCCACCGCGGGAATCAATTTCCGTGAAACACCATCTTGCTTGGAAGTAACAGGCTGTAACCATAAGGTAAGCATGACGATCATCGCTACCGCAATACCGACTAATAAGGTGAATTCTTTATAAGTGAACTTCGCTTTCATTGCTCCAGATATTAACGAAGGTCATGCCAATCGTAAAAAGAGCGTTTTCAGAACGTCCTAAACTGTTTTCAGTCAATATGTGTACACTTTTGAACATCCGATCAACTTTTTCGTACACCATTACGGATACAGGATGAAAGGTTACTGAACTTAGTTTGAAAAGATTCATGCAACAGAGTTTCTTTTCTGCTTAAATTTGTCGTTCAAATGGGTTTTTACTTACGAAATATGAGGAAATTATTTTTTGGAGTTGTATTCGCATTTACGGGATTGTTTATTATCGCCATGAGGCCGCTTCCTGAAGAAACCGTAAAGTGGATGTCGTTTGAACAAGCCATGGAAAAATCGAAATCTGAAAAGAGAAAAATTTTCATTGATGTGTACACCGACTGGTGTGGCTGGTGCAAGGTGATGGATAAGAATACTTTTAGCGAAGCTAACGTGGCGAAAATTCTGAATGAAGAATTTTATCCTGTTAAGTTTAATGCTGAACAACGAGAGAGTGTTATTTTTAATGGTACTACCTTTAAATTTGTTCCCTCTGGAAACAACGGGTATCACGAGCTGGCGGCAGCTCTTCTTAATAATAAATTAAGTTACCCAACCGTGGTTTTTTTAGATGAGAATTTTGCCATGATTCAGCCCTTGCCAGGGTACCAAAAGCCGGAAGAATTTCACCGAATTGTTCAGTTCATTGGAGAAGACCACTACAAAACGGTGACCTGGAAAGACTGGCAGGGTAAGTATAAATCACCGTATTAAGAACTATTAAAATAAAAAGCGACACTAACGGTTTCGACAGGGTAGCTTTTCTATGAAAATTGAGGGAAGGATTTAATCCTTCTTCTCGTCCCTCGTAGTTTTTACATAATCCGTGTATCCCATGGCGACTCCAAATCCAATGAGAACTGCTACGATGGCTATAAAAAGATTGGCTCCGTCACCTACAAATTGTTGAAACATATACTGTGGGTTTAATGCTTCAAAGGTATGTTTTTGGGATTAAATGGCGAAATGAATTTTCTACAAAATTACAATCTAAAATGAAAGCCAAGACTGAGTAATACTGGAGCATGGTCAAGATTATCTTCGTATTTTTTCTTCAGTTCCTTAATTTTTGAATCTTGGGTTATTGGAACGATAATTCCAAGACTTAAATAGTTCTTCTGTTTCCCTACTCTCATTCGCGCCCCAATTTCAAGTAGTTGAGTTTTGCAAGTGTTAACGAATCGGGAAGAGTTTCTGAAAAATAAAGACTTAGAATTTTATCGAGATTAATCGAATCGGCTACAGTAAATAACTGTGAATCTGAAAGGCCGGTCATTGATGTTGAAACCCTCTCATGTTTATGAATGAAATTCACTGTAACAGGTTGACTATTGGCTATTTTAATTAAAGTCAAAAAAAATAATAAGAATGCTGAATCTTTTAATAGTATGCACCTAAAAAAATCAATAAGAAAACAAATTATAAAATAATCGGATAGTCTACAATGCACCAAAAGCGCTGCACTCTTTCACAAAGAGGTAAGATGTCTTTTATTTTACATCTTTAAATGCCAAGTTCTTCCTTGTGTTTCCGTAACACCTCGATAATAAAGGTAATATGTTCAGTCAGGTCAACTCCAAGTAATTCAGCGCCTTTGTAAACCTCATCGCGTTCTACTTTAGCCGCAAAACTCTTGTCTTTCAATTTCTTAATCACTGATTTGGGTTCCAGGGTGGAGACCCCGTCAGGGCGCACCTGGCAACAGGCGATTATAAAACCTGTTAGCTCATCACAAGCCAGCAACGCTTTATCAAGGCAGTTGTTGTACGATACGTTCCATTTCGTATAGTGTGCAGAAATGGCATGTGCAATCTTTTCTTCACCTAAAGTTCTGAGTTTTTCAACAATCACAGCTGGATGCTGACTGGGAAAAGCTTCATAATCCGCATCGTGCAAAAGTCCCGCAATAGCCCATTCTTCCCTATCCTCTTTAAATTTTTCAGCATAAGCACCCATCACCAATTCAATACTTCGCATGTGGCGCAATAAACTTGCGTTTTTGGTCATGCCAGCAAGAATCTCACGACCTTCGGAAAGTGTCATCGATTTAAAAGCTGCTTGCGTTTGCCCATGTAGTAAAAGTTCACCGAGGCAAGTATGACTAGCAGAACTAACACCAACATGATAATAAATAAACGGGTATTACTTAGTTGAAGGGTTTTAATCTCAGATTCCTTTTTTAGAATATCAAACTCCACCTCTTTCTCCCGAATGCTTAATGCCATTTCCATTTGTGCGATATTCCGGCTGCTCTCTTCGCCATACACTTTTTCACGAGCCGAATCATACTTTAGCAATGTTAGGTAAGCATCTTTTACAGCACCAAGTTTGAATTGATTTTGCGAATTATTTTTTAGAATGGATGGAATAAAACTATACGCCTGTAATTCTCGTGCCAATCGCTCTGCTTCATTTAAATACTGTTGTGCCGGTAGTGGTTGTCCGGCTTTGGTGTAGGCAATACCAATGTTTGTCAGCGTGCTTAACATGCCCAGTCGATTATTATTAGTCTTTTCTAACTCAAGTGCTTTCAGATAGTGTTCAATGGC
>JANNQJ010000231.1:0-9395 GCA_031400675.1 Cyclobacteriaceae bacterium | reverse complement strand
ACAAATTTGTTTGGTCGACCTATCCGTTTACCATGGGAAGTTACACATCCTACAGGGCAGGGCAATGGTCTGAGTTCGCTGGTGTAGAAGCCGAACCTGCGGGAAATGTTTTGTTTGCGGGAGAATGTTGCAGCATAGAGCATCAGGGTTATATGAATGGAGCCGCTGAAACTGGACGCCACGCAGCCGAGGAAATCATCAAAAGATTATCCATCAATAGTTAGGTTAAGTAGAGTTGTATCGCAAAGAATAAAAGGAAGAATCAAATGAAAAAATCAGAAAGCCTTGTTGCCCGGAGAAATGCAATTGTTCCTGAGGGCATGGGCATGTTTAGTCCTGCCACTATTGCTTCCGGCAAAGGTGCTCTTATTAAAGACGTAGATGGTAAAGAGTACATCGATTTTGCAGGTGGCATTGGCGTGCTCAATGCCGGGCATTGTCCGAAGCCCGTAGTGGATGCCATCGTAAAACAGTCTAAGCAATTAGTGCATGCTTGTTTTCCGGTAGCGATATACGAGCCTTATGTTGAGTTGTGTGAACAGTTGGCTACACTTTTGCCGCATGGCAAGGCCACCAAAGTCATGCTAACGAATTCGGGGATTGAAGCAGTTGAGAATGCTATTAAGATAGCGCGTCAGGCAACCGGGCGACAAGGTATAATTTGTTTTACCGGTGCATTTCATGGTCGCTCGTTATTGGGTATGACACTCACTTCAAAGACAGGTTATAAAATTGGTAGCGGCCCATTTGCTCCTGAGGTGTATCGCATTCCTTTTCCGGATTATTATAAGCGCAACGATGGATTATCCATGGAAGATTTTGTAAGGCGCGAATTAGAGGCGTTCGAAACCTATTTGCACAGCATGGTAGACGCAACCAATGTGGCGGCCATCATCATGGAGTTGGTACAAGGTGAAGGAGGATTTGTAGTGGCTCCTAAAGAATATGTACAAGGGCTTTATAAAATATGTAAAGCAAAAGGTATTCTCTTCATAGCGGACGAAGTGCAAACTGGTTTTGGCCGCACCGGCAAGTGGGCTGCCTACGAACATTATAATATCATACCTGATATTTCTACCTGGGCCAAATCCATGGGAAGTGGAATGCCCATTGGTGCAGTGATCGGTCGCGCTGAAATTATGGATAAAACCACGAAGGGCACCTTAGGTGGCACGTATCTTGGAAATCCAGTTGCGTGTGCTGCTTCCTTGGCAACGATTGACTACATGAAAAAAATAGATATTAATACTAAAGGAGTGCAGGTAGGTAAGACAGTCATGAATTTTTTTACCAAGTTGGCAAAGGAATGCCCGTCAATTGGTGAAGTGCGTGGGCTGGGTGCTATGACGGCCTTTGAATTGGTTAAAGATAAAAATCCAGATAAGCCAGACGCGGATTTATGTAAAGCATTAATGAATGCATGCGCAGCCAAAGGCCTGCTTATTATAAGTGCGGGGCCATCAGGTAATGTGATTCGGGTGTTGAGCCCGCTTGTCATCACGCGACCGCAATTAATGAAAGGACTAAATATTTTAAGGGAGGAGTTGTTACGGTTAACCGGAACACCTACAACATCCGCTAAAGTTGAAAAGAAGATACTGGTCAAGGTATGAGTGCATCTATAGTGGTTGGGTATCAAAAGGCCGTTGGGAACGGTGTTGTTATTATGACAACGCAGCCGGAACATGCAGCACAACTTGAAGAATTGCAAAAACTTGTTTTCCCGACACTAGCAAAGGAATCGCTCATGCGCAAAGAGCATTACCTTAATCATATTAAAATATTTCCCGAAGGACAGTTTGTAGCTTTTAAAGACGGGAAGGTAATTGGAATGACCACAAGCATCCGCTATGGACTTGATATCAATGACAAACATACTTTTAATGATGTATTTGATAAAGGATATTTAAATACCCACCAGCCTGAGGGAGATTGGCTCTATGGAATGGATATTGGCACGCATCCGGATTACCGTGGCTTGGGTATCGCCAAATTTTTATATGACGCTCGTCAGGAGACGGTTCTTAAGCTTGAACTAAAAGGACAATACACTTACGGAATGCTGAGTGGATTTGGAGCCGTTAAAAAGAAGATGAGCGCAGGGGATTATTATCAGCAATTACTCGCGGGCAAATTAAAAGACCCTACTGTATCACGCCAGATGAAGAATGGATTTAAGCCTTACGGTTTGGTCGCAGACTATGTGGAAGATCCGGTTTGTGATGGATACTGTGTATTGCTGATACGAGAGGTATAAAGAGCAACCTTATTGAGTTTGAATTGCATATTTCGAATAACCAACTACTAATAACGAACAACAAATAACATGGTACTTGAAAAACTGAAAACAATTGACTTGCGGACCTCTATCCCCGGACCGAAGGCACAAGCTATTTTGAAACGAAGGATGGAAGCATTCCCTGCGGGCTTAGCCAAGTCAACGGAGATTGTGGTGTCCGATGCGAAAGGTGCCGTGATCAAAGATGTGGATGGTAACACGGTGCTTGATTTTGCAGGGGCAATTGGCGTCATGAATATCGGACACTGTTCACCTAACGTAGTGCAGGCAATTCAACAGCAGGCTGAAAAATATATTCACACCTGTGCTTTAGTCACCACTTTCGAGCCTATGGTGGAGTTGGGTGAGTTATTGAATAAAGTTACACCCGGAAATTTTCCAAAAAAGACGTTGCTGGCTAACTCCGGAAGTGAAGCCGTTGAAAATGCTGTGAACATTGCCCGTTACTATACCAAACGAAGAGGAGTGATTTGTTTTGAAGGCGCTTACCACGGTCGTACATTGTTGACCCTTAGCCTTACATCGAAGTATGGATTGTTTAAAAAAGGAATGGGACCTTTCGCGGGTGATATCTATCGCTTGCCTTCTCCCAATGTTTATAGGAGACCCGATCCGTTTTCTGAGAATGAATATATAGCGCATTGCATTTCTTCGCTGCGCAATGCGTTGATTTCACAAATTGATCCTTCTGATTTAGCTGCCATTATTATTGAACCCGTTCAAGGCGAAGGGGGATTCATCCCCATGCCCAAAGCGTTCTTACAAGAAATTAGAAATATCTGCACGGAGACGGGAGCTGTTATGATTTGTGATGAGATACAAAGTGGCTTTGGAAGAACAGGAAAATTGTTTGCCTGCGAGCATTATGACATCGCACCGGATATTATAACTACAGCAAAATCATTGGGAGCTGGTATGCCAATCTCTGCTACAGTGGGTCGTGCTGAAATGATGGATGCAATTCATTTGGGTGGAATCGGTGGAACCTATGGAGGCGCGCCCGTTACGTGTGTGGCTGCTATCGAAGTTATCAAAGAAATGAGTAAACCCGAATTTATGAAGCAAGCCGAGCGCGTTGGAAAAATTATGGAGCAGCGATTGGCAGGATGGAAAGAAAAGTATTCCATTATCGGTGATGTGAGAGGATTAGGTGCCATGCGATTGGTGGAATTTGTGAAAGACCGAAAATTAAAAACGCCAGACCCTGATCTTACGTTGAAAATTCTTAGGGATGCTGTGACACATGGAATTATTTTAATTCGTGCAGGTTTGTATAGCAATTGTATTCGTCTCCTGCCACCCTTGGTTATCACTGAAGCGCAATTGAATGAAGGGCTGGATGTATTGGAAGAAGCCATTGCCCGAGGCGCACAGGCTTGATTACTCTGATTTAAAAATTTACTGATCGAGCTCCTTGAAGTCAACGCTATTTTATAATGCAACCATTTTAACGCAAGATGTTCAACAACCCTTGGCTTCAGCCATGTTGGTAGAGGGAGATAAAATTTCTTCTGTTGGGGAGTATGATGGTCTAGTCAAAAAGAAGAAAGTTGATACCGCGCTGATTGATGTAAAGGGCAAAATCATCTTGCCTGGTTTCAATGATGCACATATTAATGTGTGGAAGGTAGGCCAGCTCGAATCCTTTATCATTGATTTGCGAGGCGTTGAAAGTATTTCACAGCTGCAAAAAAAAGTAAGATTAAGTGCAGACAAACTTCCGGCAGGTACCTGGATTACCGGCAGAGGATTCAATGAGCAAGTGCTATCGGATCAACGCATGCCCAGCAAGGAAGATCTCGATGCAATCAGTACACGTCATCCGATTTACCTCATCCGTACTTGTGCTCACATTGCCGTGACAAATTCGGTGGGGTTGGAAGTGGCAAACATTGACCATTCAACACGGACTCCAACGGGTGGAGTAATCGGTAAGAATGAAAAAGGCCAACTCAACGGACTTTTTTATGAAACAGCACTGGGACTGATTACTAACCATATTCCTCCACCTTCCCAAGCAGACTATCAGCGCATGATTTTGGCGGGAGCCGAGATGATGATACGTTGTGGAATTACAAGTGCAACCGATCCTGCTGTGCACCCTGAACTACTGCAGGCTTATCTGCAATTGGATAAAGAGAGAAAACTTCCGATTCGGTTTAACCTGATGCCCATTATCTTGCCCGATGGAGTTTCAATACCCTATCCTATTCCTGATAAATATTCTTCTGATTATATTTCTGTGGACACCGTTAAGTTTTTTTCAGATGGAGGATTAAGTGGTAAAACAGCGGCCCTTAAGCGATCGTACAAAAATTCAACCGACTGTGGTGTTTTACGATTAGAGCGTTATCCGTTTCTTGAACTTTGCCGAGCCGCCCAGTTAAAGGGATTTCGTATTGGTACACATGCCATCGGTGATGTAGCAATTGACCTTGTTGTGGATACCTATAAAGCACTGCGCGCAGAATTTGGGGATACAAGGAATCGTATTGAGCATTTTGGTTTACCTTCCGACAAGAATATTCAAGACGTTGCAGATTTTGGATTTATTCCTGTGCCTCAACCTATTTTCTTAGACGAGTTAGGTGAGAATTTCAGAAGTTCGCTTGACGATGAATACCTTAGTCGTTGCTACCCGGTGAAGACTTTATTGGATAAAAATATACCTGTTGCGTTTTCTACCGATGCTCCTGTTGTAAAAAACATCAACCCGTGGAGTTGTATTAAAGCGTCTATCACCCGAAGGACAAATGCAGGAAATACAATTGCGCCTAACGAATCGATTTCTGTACAAGAGGCCATTTATGCTTACACGATGGGTAGCGCTTATGCAGAAGGCAAGGAAGACAAGAAAGGTTCACTTGAAGTTGGTAAGCTCGCTGATTTTATTATTGTTGATAAAAACCCTACGAGTGTTTCAATTGATGAAATAGATTCAATCGGGGTAGAAGCAACTTACATTGCTGGAGAAATTCGATTTTTAAAATCTAATATCTAACGTCTCAAATCTTATGTCTATTTATAAACAATATATTAATGGTGAATGGGCCACAGCCTCTAACAATAAAACCTGGGATGTTATTAATCCGGCAACGGAAGAAGTAATTTCAACGGTTCCTTATGGAAATGATAACGATTGCAAGTCCGCCATCAATGCAGCTGAACAAGCTTTCATTACATGGTCGCGCACTAATCCATTTGACCGGGCTGTTATTTTAAAAAAGGCTTCAGCACTCATGCACGAACGGTTGAATGAATATGCCAAAGTAACCGTCCTCGAAAGTGGTAAACCGTTGACCGAGGCAATCGGTGAGTTGCGCGTGTCCGCGAATTTCTTTGAGTGGTTTGCCGAAGAAGGCAAGCGTCACGGAGGCAGAGTGATCACGGCCAATCGCAATAACAAACGCATGACCGTCATCTATCAACCTATTGGTGTGGTAGGTGCCATCACGGCATGGAATTTTCCTGCTTATAATCCCGCCCGCTGTTGGGCAGCTGCCTTGGGTGCTGGCTGCACTGTGGTAGCGAAAGCATCTGAATATACACCGTTGACAGCTATCAATCTGATGCAATGCCTTCACGATGCGGGCTTGCCAAAGGGCGTTATGAATTTAATAAACGGACAAGCCGATCTGATAGGAAAAGAAATGCTTGAAAATCCTGCGGTGCATAAAATTAGTTTTACAGGCAGTACTCGTGTGGGAAAATTATTAATGGATGGGGCATCCAAGACCAATACACGGTTGGCATTGGAGTTAGGTGGCAATGCACCAGTACTGGTATTTGCAGATGTGGATGTAAAGAAAGTAGCGGAAGAATCTGTTTCGGCTAAACTTCGCAATGCCGGTCAGGTATGCATCGCGCCTCAGCGCTATTTAGTTCATGAGGCCGTGGCTGACGAATTTTTGAAACACGCTGCCAACAGGATGAGAAATATTAAAGTAGGCTTTGGATTAGATCAAGGAGTAGATATGGGCCCTATGATTAATTTGAATCAACGTACGAGCCTGGAAAAATTATTGGAACAGGCAAAAGCTCACGGGGCAGATATTGTGGTAGGCGGCACGCGTGGCGATTTTCAGAAAGGCTATTTCCATCAACCCACCTTAGTGCAGAACACTGCGATTGACAACCCGCTATTTAAAAATGAAATCTTTGGTCCGGTTATGCCGGTGACTACTTTTAAGTCTATGGAAGAAGCTATTCATCTGGCCAATGCTACGGAGTATGGACTGGCATCGTATATCTGGACAAATGATATCAAGACTTCTGTCCATGTTTCCGAGCAGCTGGAATTTGGCTTAGTCGGCATCAACGAATGGTATCCGCAAGCGTTCGAAGCTCCGTTTGGCGGATGGAAACAAAGTGGTCTGGGTTATGAATGTGGTGAAGATGGCTTGCTGGAGTATATGGAGAAAAAATTGATTAGTATTGGAGTATGAATAGTTGATCGTTGTTAGTTAATTGTTGTTCGAGCAACATCACTAACTTTAGTTCTTAAACTAGCGAACAACCAAAAATCGAATAACGAACAACGATTCACTAATGCACGATTACGGTCTACTTACACTCCTGCCTGTTTTTGTTGTCATCGTTTTAGCAACCGTTACTCGTTCTTCCTTTGAACCCCTGGTGGTCGGCATTCTAGTCGGTTGTGTTATCGTTTATCAGGGAGATTTTCTCACTAAATTTTTAGAACATCTGACCACTGCCTTGACCGACAAAAATAGTGGTTGGGTCATTCTGGTTTGTATGCTCTATGGATCACTCATCACCATGATGATCCGCGGTGGAGGAACCAAAGGGTTCAGCGATTTTTTACTTCGCTATGTGCACAACAGAAGATCTGCCTTGCTCTCCGCCTGGATTTTAGGTTTGCTGATTTTTGTAGATGATTACCTTCACTCGCTGGCAGTAGGTGCTGCCATGAAAAAGATCACCGACAAATTCAATATCTCCCGCGAGCTATTGGCGTATATGGTTCATGCCACATCTGCTCCGCTTTGTATTTTGTTGCCCATTTCTACGTGGTCAATTTTCATCAGTGGTATTATAGAGAAAGAAGGATTGGTTCCAAAAGGTCAGGGCATGATAGGCTATATGCATGCCATTCCCTATATGTTGTTTGGATTTGTAGGAATCACCTTGGTACTGTTGGTGGCATTGGGTTGGTTCCCGATCATCGGTAAAATGAAGGCAGCCGAACTTCGTGCATCAACAGGCGTCACCATTCCTCCCGACCCGGGCCGCATCATCGATACGGATTCGCAAGACGAGTTCACTTCACCCAAAAGTAAGATCGGTTATTTTGTATGGCCTATGATTGTTTTGATAAGCACGACCATCTACTTTGACTTTGATGCCTTGAAAGGTGCGTTCATTACCAACTTCTTTGTTTTTGTTTATTTGTTTTTAGATCGTGCTCTTACGCTTCGCCAATTGTCCGATTCGATATTGAAAGGATTCAATACGATTTTGTTTCCCATCATCCTGGTGATTCTTGCCTTTGCACTCAAACTCGTTAATGATGATTTGCATCTTGTGCAATATGTCATTGCGCATGTGGAGCCGTACATGAGCAAAGAGATGTTTCCCGCCATTGCATTTCTTACACTCGCCACCATTGCCTTTTTAACAGGTTCCTCGTGGGATTTGTATGTCATTGCCATACCCCTGATGGTTCCTTTGGCTCAATCACTCGGTGCGAATGTATGGGTAGCCGTGAGTGTTGTTGCGTGCGCAGGCGCCTTCGGCTCCAACTCCGGTTTCTTTAGTGATTCAACCATTCTATCCGCCTCCTCCACCAATGTGCCCACCATGCAGCATGCGCTTACGCAATTGCCTTATGCTGTTATTGCTTTGCTGACGACTACCTTCCTCTATATTTTTGTAGGGTTTTTAGCTTGAAAGGAAGATTGGGCGAATAACAAAAATCTTTTAATACTTCTTTGTTTCGGCCTTTTTAGGCTTGGTTCCATGGTACAGGTTTACCGGTATTTCAAATTTTACCTGTATTTGTTTAACTTACCCTCTAGCTTATCTCTTTAGCCTTACGCTTATGGCAATTCCGAGGAAAATATCAGTTCTGATCTTTGTTTTAATGGCTGGGTTTTTTGCAACACGTGGTCAATCCATTGAAAATTTAAAAACGACTATTGATGGCGACCGGGTAGTGATCACCTACGACCTCAGTTACATTGATAGTAACCAAAAGTTTAGAATAGCGCTGTACAGCTCGCACGATAACTACAGCAGCTCCCTGCACTCCATTACCGGTGACTTAGGAGAAAACATAGCGCCCGGAAGAGGAAAGCGGGTGGTATGGGATGCGAAGAATTCTCTTCCCGCTGATTTTGATAGTGACATCACCATAAAGGTGAAGGCCTCCAAAATTGTGGTAGCTGCCAAACTTGATTTAAAGCCACTGGCCAAAAGCGGATTTAAGAAAGGACAAACGATGGACGTGCAATGGCAAGGCGGCAGGCCGACTGATAAAATCAATATTGAACTGTACAAAGACGGAGGGTTGCAACAAAAACTGGGCGAGACACAGAATAGCAGTCAATCCTATTCATGGTCTATCCCTAAAGAATTAAAAGGAAAAGGATACAGTGTGCGTATCTCTGATGGCACCGATCAAAGCAAGAGCGGAGATTTTAGCATTAAGCCCAAGATTCCGTTGTTGTTGATCATTGCTCCGGTGGCCGTAGTGGGAGGTGTGCTTGCTTTTTCAGGTGGATCAAAATCCAAGGATACGCCCGTGGTAAGTGATGAATTACCAGGACCTGTTAAACCGAATTGAAATATGAGGAAAGTTTTACATCCTAAACATCAATTCACTTTTAGTAAGATTGTGAAATGCCTGGCAATTGTAATTATCATAGTGTTGCAGCCTTGCCGTCAGCTTTTGGCTCAGGTCTATAATAGCCAGATTGGATTGCCTCTTCAATTAGGACAGTTTAGAAGTGCTACTGACGTTGCAGTTGATGCTTCAGGGAATAGTTATGTCATTGATGAGAATACACAAGTCATCACCAAATTTGCCAGTAATGGCACGGCCCTTCTAAATTGGGGCGGCAGTGGAACGGCAGAT
>JANNQJ010000230.1:0-10861 GCA_031400675.1 Cyclobacteriaceae bacterium | reverse complement strand
GAAAGAGGTTGACGAAGGAGCCCGTCCTGCAGGAAAATTAGAAGAAGGAGACAAGTAACGAACCGGTGTTGAGAGCGTACGATACATTTCGCGATATACAACTTGATCTTCAGCGCGGCACCATCTCCTTTCTCGACATCGTAAAGCACCACCTCGTTAACATCAAAAACAAAACCCATCTCAACGCTTTTCTAAACGTGTACGAAGAAGAAGCGCTTCTGCTTGCTATAGAGGTGGACAAAAAAATCAAACAAGGTAAAGCCGGTAAACTTGCCGGAATGGTGGTAAGTCTTAAAGATGTATTGTCTCATACGGATCATCCATTGCAGGCCAGCAGTAAAATTTTAGATGGCTTTATTGCACAATACAACGGCACGGCTGTACAGCGACTATTAGATGAAGATGCGATTATCATTGGCAGAACCAACTGTGATGAATTTGGTATGGGATCATCAAATGAAAATTCTGCATTTGGACCTGTGTTGAATGATATTGATAACACGCGAGTGTCAGGTGGTTCTTCTGGCGGGTCGGCAGTAGCCGTTCAAGCAGACATGTGCCGTATTTCACTTGGCTCCGATACAGGCGGCTCGGTTCGACAACCGGCAGGATTTTGTGGTATTGTTGGATTCAAACCCACCTATTCGCGCATTTCAAGATTTGGATTGGCCGCTTACGCTTCTTCATTTGATTGCATTGGCATCCTTGGTAGGTGTGTAGAAGATGTAGCATTGGTGTTGGAAGTCATCGCAGGGAAAGATGAATATGACAGTACGGTATCTACAAAGTCTGTTCCTGAATACGTTTCGCAACTCTCACGGACTCCTGAGAAAAAATACAAAGTAGCGTACATGAGGGAAACCCTGGAATCTGAAGGATTGCAAAAGGAGATCCGGGAAAACGTTACCGATGCCATTGAAAAGATAAAAACTGCGGGTCATACAGTAAATGTAATTGACTTTCCATTGATCGAATATTTTCTTCCTACATATTACATTCTTGCCATGGCCGAGGCTAGTTCCAACCTCTCTCGCTATGATGGCGTCCGATATGGATACAGAAGTGAAAACACAACGGATTCACAATCGCTTTACAAGAAAACGCGGTCAGAAGGTTTTGGAAAAGAGGTTCAAAAAAGAATCTTGTTGGGAACATTCGTGTCAAGCTCAAGTTATTCCAATGCGTATTATACCAAGGCACAGAAAGTAAGAAGGATTATTCGTGATAAAACAAAGGAACTATTTCAGCAATACGATTTCATCGTGATGCCCACCACGCCTACAACAGCCTATAAACTGGGTGAAAAACCAAACAGTCCCGTTGAACGATTTCTCACAGACTTGTTTTCTGTACAGGCGAATGTAGCGGGCATACCAGGCATATCAATTCCTTGTGGAGTAGATGAAAAGGGATTGCCAATAGGCTTACAAATAATTGCGGATGACTTTGAAGAATCAAAACTGTTTCATTTTTCGAAAGCAATCATGAACATGAATTAGTTATGGCAAAAAGGATAATTCTGTGCTTTCTATTTTTTTTCTCCGTAAGCGTTGTGAATGCACAAGAGGCTGACACGGTGGCAATCGATACACTCGAAATTGCGGTAGCGGAAGAAGAAATACTGTATAAAGAGGATACCACACGTTTTGTGTTTTATGAACTGCCGACAGAAATAGAATACATTCCCGGTGATGACCTGCCCGCTATTGTAAAGGATAGACTTCGCTGTATTCAGAAAACCATTCCACTAGTTTATAATGATCGCGTACATTCTTTCATCAATTATTTCACCGTTCGCGATCGTGAATACACCCGTATGGTGGCAACACGTAAAAATCTATACTTTCCGCTTTTTGAAAAATATTTAGCAAAATACGGGTTGCCCGATGAATTAAAATACTTGGCAATCATTGAATCGGGTTTAAACCCGAAGGCAGTATCAAGAGCTCGTGCGGTGGGGCTTTGGCAGTTCATGTCGCCAACAGGTCGTCACTATGGTCTGAATCACGATTGGTATATTGATGATCGGATGGACCCAGAGAAATCAACAGATGCTGCGTGTCGCTACTTGCGCGATTTGTATGGTATGTTTCATAACTGGGAGTTAGCATTGGCTTCCTACAATGCCGGTCCAGGAAATGTAAAAAAAGCGATCAGACAGTCTGGCTATAAAAACAGTTTCTGGGAGGTTTACACTTACCTGCCACGCGAAACGCGATCCTATGTGCCGCAATTCGTTGCAATCATTTATGCTATGAATTATTTAGGTGAACATAATTTTTACAGCATGGGTGAGGAGGTTCTCATTCCGCATGATACCATCACCGTAAATAGATTTTTTCACTTCAACACCTTTGCGAACCTGACCGGAGTTTGTCTTGAAGACATGCAAAAATTAAACCCTTCTGTTCAACGAAATGCCGTTCCACAAATCAGCAAACCGCATACGATTAAGATTCCGATCCTTGCTAAAAATAATTTAATAATAAATCGGGTGGCTATTTTAGACTCTGCTTCAAAAATTGGTAAGCACGAACTGGAGGTATTGGCAAAAAACACAGAGGGCACCACGTACGGCCGAGACAGGGTTGTATACAAGGTAAAGAGTGGTGATGTGCTCGGTAGTATAGCCATGCGCTATCACGTGAGGGTAAACGACATCAAAAAATGGAACAACCTCACCAGCAATACCATTCGTGTCGGTCAGCGTTTAAACATCTGGCTGAAGCAACCAGTTGGTGATGCCTCCGTAATAGCCTCCTCTGCGCCCATAAAAACAACTACTCCCATTCCAACATCTAAAACATATGTTGTTGAAAGTGGCGATACATTGTGGGATATTTCGCGCAAGTTTCAAGGACTCACCATTGAGAAAATTAAAGAACTTAATAACATGACCGACAGTAAAATTCAACCCGGCCAAAAATTAATTATTGCACTTTAGGAATTGGCAATCAGTATTGGTAATCAGCATTCAGATTACCCATTCCGAATACTGATTAGAATACTATCTTTGGCTGTTTAACCCAAACAGCATGTCTATTAAAATCAGAAAGCAGGATGCCCTCAACTATCACATGCAAGGGCAGCCGGGAAAAATAGAAGTTGTCCCCACCAAAGTACTCAGCTCACAAATGGATTTAGCCCTGGCCTATTCTCCCGGAGTAGCGGAGCCCTGCAAAGAAATTGCTGCCAACAAAGATGATGTCTACAAGTACACCGCTAAGGGAAATCTGGTGGCCGTTATTTCAAATGGAACAGCCGTACTTGGATTGGGAAACATTGGCCCCGAAGCTTCTAAACCCGTAATGGAAGGAAAGGGGGTGCTCTTCAAAAAATTTGCAGGTATTGATGTATTCGATATTGAGATCGATGAAATGGACCCGGACAAATTTATTCATATCGTAAAATCTTTGGAACCAACCTTTGGTGGAATTAATCTTGAAGATATAAAGGCACCTGAGTGTTTCAAGATTGAAAAGGAGCTACGGGAAAAAATGAATATTCCCGTGATGCATGATGACCAGCATGGTACTGCAATTATTTCTTCCGCAGCCCTTCTCAATGCGCTTGAGGTGGTTGGGAAAAAAATTGATACGATAAAAATGGTTGTGAATGGTGCTGGTGCAGCAGCCGTCTCTTGTACCCGCTTGTATTTCGCATTAGGTCTTAAGCGCGAAAACCTGATCATGTGCGATAGCAAAGGCGTGATCCACAAAGACAGAAGTGATCTTGATCCCATCAAAGCCGAATTTGCCACTTCAAAAAAAGCTCAAACACTTCAGGAAGCCATTAAAGGTGCAGATGTTTTTGTGGGTCTTTCAAAAGCGGATATTCTTGTTCCCGAGGATATTCTTGCCATGGCGAAAGACCCTATTGTATTCGCGTTGGCTAATCCTAACCCTGAGATCGCATATGATGTGGCGAAAAAAACAAGACAGGATTTAGTCATGGCTACCGGCCGTTCCGATCATCCTAATCAGGTTAACAATGTGTTGGGGTTTCCTTACATTTTCCGAGGCGCATTGGATGTACGTGCCACGGAGATTAATGAAGAAATGAAACTTGCTGCTGTGCACGCCATTGCCAACCTGGCAAAAGAATCGGTACCTGATATGGTGGTGAAAGCATACGGTACCGACAAAATATCTTTTGGACGTGAGTATCTGATTCCCAAACCGCTTGATCCAAGGCTGATCACGGCTATCTCTCCTGCCGTGGCAAAAGCTGCGATTGATTCAGGTATGGCGCGTAAACCCATCACCGATTGGGGAGCGTATCATCAGGAATTATTGAACCGGATTGGTATTGATCAAAAACTAATGACACGGATTATTGATCGTGCCAAGAAAAATCCGAAGCGGGTTGTATTTGCGGAAGCTCATCATCATAAAATTTTAAAAGCAGCCCAGGTGCTGCAAGATGAAGGAATTGCACTGCCTATTTTGTTGGGCGACAAAGAGGAGATAGAACGTTTAATTATTGAACACAAGCTCGAACTCGACTGCCCTATTATTTATCCACGCAAAGAACACGAGAAAGTGGAGCGGTACGCTGAAGTATTGTATAAAAAACGTCAACGTAAAGGAATGACCATACGGGATTGTCAGCAACTCCTTCGTGACCGGAATTACTATGGAGCCATGATGGTGGAGATGGGTGAAGCCGATGCACTGGTATCAGGCCTTACAAAAGATTATCCCAAAACTATTTTACCATCGTTGCAAATTATTGGAATAGCAGAAGGTGTGAGTCGTGTAGCTGGCATGTACATTATTCTAAATAAAAGGGGCACTTTTTTCTTTGCGGATACTACAGTAAATCTTGATCCGAATGCTGCAGAACTTGTTGATATTATCGGGCTCACAGCACGCGGTGTAAAATTCTTCGATATAGAGCCACGTGTGGCCGTGCTGTCGTATTCCAACTTTGGTTCTTCAAAAGGTGAAGTGCCCGAAAAAACAAGAGAAGCTGTAAGGCTCGCAAAAAAGAAATATCCAGATTTGGTAATTGATGGAGAAATTCAAGCAAACGTAGCCTTGAATACTGAGATACAAAAGGAAAATTATCCCTTCAGCACCCTTTCGGATGAAGGGGCCAATACATTAATATTTCCAAATCTTGAATCCGGGAATATTGCATACAAATTACTGATGGAGATTGGTGGGGCAGAAGCAATTGGCCCTATCTTATTAGGCATGAAAAAACCAGTGCACGTATTACAGCTTGGAAGTTCCATTCGTGAAATTGTAAACATGGCAGCCATTGCGGTGGTAGATGCACAGCTTCACGATCAGAATGACCACCTATAATTTTAGACTAAAGATTTTAGATTGCAGAATGAGATTCTAAGTCTAAAATCTAATATCGTAAATCTAAAATATACATGATCGCATTTCTAAAAGGCAAACTGATTCATAAAGACCCAACACATGTTGTCATGGAAGTGAGCGGTGTGGGGTACCATGTTCATATTTCATTGCAGACGTATTCTGAAATTAAGGATCAGGAAAACATTTTATTGTATACCCACCTGAACATCCGTGAAGATGCCCACGTACTTTTTGGTTTTAGTAAGGAAGGTGAACGAAAAATGTTTCAGTTGCTGGTATCCGTTAACGGAGTGGGACCCAGCACGGCTATTGTCATGCTGTCCTACATGTCCATCGAAGAATTAAGAAGTGCCATCATTCATGATGATGCCACCACGCTTCAGAAAATAAAAGGCATCGGTGGAAAAACTGCCCAGCGCGTTATTATCGAGCTAAAAGATAAACTCAAAAAAGATTATGATGAAATAATACCGTCAGCCACAGGCGTCAGGCACAATACGTTACGTAACGAAGCGTTATCTGCTCTAATTACATTGGGTATTAACAAAAGTGCTGCTGAGAAAAGTGTAGATGGAGTTCTGAAAAAATCGGGAAATACCCTTACTTTAGAAGATTTAGTTAAACAAGCACTCAAAAACGCCTGAGATACGCTTGACTCATGTAAAACCGAAGTTCTCAATCGCTATCACGGCCATCGTGCTGATAGCCTGGATGGGTGTTGCAAGCACCCGAGCTGAAGCTTTTTTTCAGCAGCAGGATACTTCGCGTCTGAAGCCGGATACCGTAAAAAATGTTCCATACAAGCCCAGTAGAAGACCCACCTTCCAGTTGCGTGACCGGTATGGTGATCCATTCTCCAACTCTACTACCGAGTCACCACTCTTTCTAAAAGATCCTACAAAAGTTAACCTGGATGTTGAGCTGGACTCCGGGTTGAACTATACCATTTATGAAAAGATGGGTGAGTTGAACTACAGGCCAATCACTACCATGACATTCCAGGAGTTTAAGGATTACCAGGATCGTGAAATTTTAAAAAGCTATTGGCAGGGGAAATCTAAAAGCTTGGACGGTGAGAGTGCGGTGAGCAGCCGGGGCTTAATCCCTAAAATTTATATCAGTCCGGTGCTCGATAGAATTTTTGGAGGAAGCTATGTGGAACTGATTCCGCGGGGGTTCGTTACGCTTGATTTTGGCGCCTCTTTTCAAAAAATAAGCAACCCCGCCATTCCAATTCGGCAACAAAAAAACGGAGGCTTTGAATTTGATCAACAAATCAACATGAGTGTGGTGGGCAAGGTCGGTGAAAAACTTGCCGTAAGTGCCAACTTTGATAATAATAACTCATTCGACTTTCAGAACAACATGAAAGTAGAGTACACCGGATTCAAAGAAGACATTCTAAAAAAACTGGAGATTGGTAATGTAAGCCTGCCACTGAACAACACCCTTATTCAGGGGTCGCAGAATCTTTTTGGAATCAAGGCTCAAATGCAGTTCGGAAAACTATTTGTTACATCCATCGCCACTACACAACGGGGTAAAGTGGAGTCTATCAACATACCCGGTGGCAGTGCCGGACAGGGCAGGCCATTTCAATTCGTTGCCTCAGACTATGATGAGAGTCGGCATTTTTTTCTGGGTCATTTCTTCCGCCAGAATTATGAGAACTGGCTCAGGAACAGGCCACAGATTATTTCAGGGATAAACATTACACGGGTAGAGGTGTACTTGATCAATCGAAGCAGCGATACTCAAACCTTGCGGAGCGTGGTAGGATTTGCTGATTTAGGGGAGCCAAAAGTCATTTACAATCCATCTATTAGTTCGAATGGTACTTCTCTTTCAAATGATAATTCATCCAACACTTTATTCAATTTGGTAAACGGTTTGGATCGAAATAGTGATGACATCATAACCGTGCTGGAGGGGTTACCCGAAAATCTTGACAACGGAATTGATTTCGAAAAAATTAACAGCTCACGAAAACTTGCGGAAACTGAATACACGTTTAACAAGCAACTTGGTTACATCACACTGTCGCGCAAACTGCAGAGTGACGAGGCTCTGGCAGTTGCTTATCAATACAGTTACAACGGACAAAATTTTCAAGTAGGCGAACTTTCTGAAGATTATGCTGATCGGCCAGACTCGGATGTTATCTTTTTGAAATTACTCCGCACACGAGATTACTTTAAAACTGACAATTCCGGCCAGCCCTTGCCCTTGTGGGATTTGATGATGAAGAACATTTACAACTTGAATGCCAGTGAGCTCTCCATTGAAGGCTTTCAATTGCGCGTAATTTATCGTGATGACAAAACGGGTATTGATAACCCACAGTTACAGGAAGGTACTACTTCTGTTCGCAACCGTCAGCTGATTGAGATTATGGGCCTTGACAGGCTGAACCCGGTAAACGATCCACCCGGTGATGGTAATTTCGATTTCGTAGATGGCATCACCATCAATTCAAAAACGGGGCTTATTATTTTTCCCTATCTCGAGCCCTTCAATGACCCCTTGAGAATTGCATTTGATGGTGAGCCAACAGAAGATTATCTCGTTCAAAAATATGTATTCGATACACTCTATCGCATAACCAAGGCACAAGTTCAACAGCGGTTTGCGACAAAAAATAAATTTTACATTGTAGGTACATACACCGCCACAGGCTCATCAAATAAAATTCAGATACCTGGCTTTGGAATAACCCCTGGCTCGGTACGCGTATATGCAGGAGGTACACCCCTGATTGAACAACAGGATTTTGTAGTAGACTATACCTTTGGTCAGGTTACAATTCTAAATGATGCTATTCTGAATTCCGGAAAAAACATAACGGTCGACTATGAACAATCCGACCCATTCTCGTTTCAAACCCGATCGTTACTGGGTACACGCTTCGATTACAAACTTAACGATGATGTAAATTTTGGTTCCACACTACTCTATTATAATGAACGCCCGGTTATTTCGCGTAACCTTATTGGTACTGAGCCCGCCAGAAATCTACAATATGGGTTGGACTTTAACGTACGCAAAAACAGCCGTCTGCTTACTAAACTGGTAGATGCCATACCTGGTATTCAAACCAAAGAGCTGTCGAGTTTTAACTGGAACGGTGAGTTCGCTCAATTGATTCCGGGTACTTCCAATATTGTAGATGGAACCGGCACGGGTTATATCGATGATTTTGAGAACACGGCTACGCCCTACTCATTGTTAAACCCTTCTGCCTGGAAGTTGGCTTCTATACCAAGAGAATTTGATGAGACCAATGGTGCAGCGGATAGTTTAAATGCTGGATTTAAACGTGCCAAATTAGCTTGGTATCAGGTTGACAATCAGTTTTATCGCGATGGCGGCCAATACAAACCAGAAAATATAACTGAGACTGATTTAGAAAATCATTATGTGCGGGCGGTTAGTCCACAGGAAATTTTCCCTCAACGGGATCGTACCCAGGGAAACTTCTTTGAACAAATTTTAGATGTAGCGTATTATCCAAAAGAAAGAGGACAATACAATTACAATCCAGAACTTATTGAGCAAAACGGTTTTCCTGAACTTCCCGACCCTTCTACTAACTGGGCCGGCATTACAACCTCCATTCGAACGGAAGTGGATTTTAATAAAGCAAATATTGAGTACATCGAGTTTTGGCTGTTAGATCCCTTTATTCCTGGAGAAAGAGGCAGAGTAATTGTAAAAGGAAATGAGGGAACAAATAATACGAATACGAACGGGAAATTGATTTTCCATTTAGGTAACATCTCAGAAGATGTGATGCGCGACTCGAAACATGCGTTTGAAAATGGTTTACCTACTAATGGTGACCTGAGCCAGACACCAGTAAACAACTGGGGATATGTAACCGATCAAACGTACCTAACTAACGCATTTGACAATGAAACATCATCACGAAAGAACCAGGATGTGGGGCTCGATGGCCTTTCAAATGATAACGGTCCTGTTAATGAACAATCAAAATTTACTCCACTTTTTCCACCGGCTATAAGACCCTTAATAGAAGCCGACCCTTCTGCTGATGACTTTCAATATTTTCTTGGCGATGCCCTGGATAATGCCAATGCGAAACTCCTGGAACGATATAGAAATTACAATGGGATGGAAAACAATTCACCCATCGTTTCGGGTAACGATGAGATTGCCCGCTCCGGAAGTCCCTACCCTGACAATGAAGATCTGAATGTTGATAATACCATCAGTGAGTTGGAGGAGTATTATCAGTATGAAATCGATTTAGGTGCAGGTCAATTGGAAATAGGAAAGGAATTCATCGTGGATAAAATTGTTCCCGAAGAAGAAGCGGAGGCAACCTGGTATCTGTTCCGAATTCCCATTCAACAATTTCAAAGTAAAGTTGGAAACATCAGTGGTTTTACGTCCATCCGGTATGCGCGCATGATTCTTACTGGATTTCAGGATCCTGTTGTGTTACGCTTTGCCAACTTCCGCATGGTAGGAAATCGATGGTTCCGATACTCAGATAATTTACAAGAAGGCGGCTTAATAGAAGATCCGGAACCCGGTGCAGATAACTTCACCTTATCCGTAGTAAACATAGAAGAAAATTCAGGTGCGGATGAATCCGGTTTAAAATCACCTTACGTAGTACCCCCAGGCTTCAATCGTGACCGCGACAATACCTCCTCTGTACCACGCGAACTAAACGAACAGTCTGTTCAGGTATGTATTGATGACTTAAAGGATGGTGACGCCCGTGCCATTTTTAAAGAAGTGGGGATGGATTTTTTCAATTACGGTCGCATTAAAATGTTTGTTCATGCTAACAGTGAGTTAACCGAGGATGATGAGCTGACTGTATTCATGCGGTTGGGTACGGATTACGATGAGAACTATTATGAAATAGAACTTCCCTTAAAAATAACGCGACCGGCCAACACCACAAATTCGCGCGAAGTTTGGCCCGAGGGCAACGAATTCGATCTTGCCCTGAATGATTTGTATAAACTAAAAACGCAACGCGACCTGGGTGGATATTCTCTCGATGATTTATATCCACAGAATGAACCGCAACTGGTAGGAAGACACCGATTGCGTATTCTTGGCAGACCTAACTTAGCTGAAGTAAAAATAATTATGATAGGCGTGCGGAACATACGATCACCCGATAGGCAATCCCACTCCGTTTGTGTTTGGGCGAATGAACTCCGCCTCACGGATTTTGATCGCACAGCAGGATGGGCTGTCAATACGGTGCTCAGCGCCAAGCTGGCCGATTTCGCCACCGTTACGGGCTCCCTGCGCTATACTACTTTCGGGTTTGGTAGTGTGAATTCTAAAATTAGTGAACGGACTCGCGATGAAACGACCACCTATGATATTACCGCCAGCGTTAATCTTGATAAATTATTTTTAAGTAAAACAGGCATAAAGTTACCAATGCTGGTGAGTTATGAAAATACAACCATCAATCCAAAATATGATCCGGCTAATCCCGATATTCGATTGGATGGATTTTTAGATGAATTACCAACAGA
>JANNQJ010000229.1:0-11165 GCA_031400675.1 Cyclobacteriaceae bacterium | reverse complement strand
GATGTGATTTAAGTGATCGCTATAATTATAGAGTGCATCATATATCGGCATGATCGCTCCACCGGGGTAGCCAAAAATCGTTGTTACGCCTTCCGCCACCAGGCATCGAAGCAGTGCTTCCGATCCGGAAATTTTTGTCTTTACTTCCGGCTTAATCTTCGTCAGTAACGCATCCATCAGCTGCAGTTTTTACTTGTTGAGCATATTTTTTTAGTACTCCACTTTTTACAGCGAGCGGAGGTTGTTTCCAATTTTCCCTGCGTTGTGAAAGTTGATTCTCTTCCACCAGCAAATTGAGTTGATGTTTCTTCACATCGATTTCAATTGTATCACCCTCTTCAACCAGCGCGAGCAATCCGCCATCAAACGCCTCCGGTGTAATGTGTCCGACTACAAAGCCATGGGTTCCTCCTGAAAATCTTCCATCGGTGATGAGGGCAACATTTTTACCCAGTCCTGATCCAATTATCATGGAAGTTGGTTTAAGCATTTCGGGCATACCGGGTGCGCCTTTCGGGCCTACATACCGAATTACCACCACATCACCTTCTTTAACTTTTCCATTTTGGATTCCATGGATCAAATCAAACTCACCGTTGAACACACGGGCAGGACCTTTGAATTTTTCTCCTTCTTTTCCGGTGATTTTGGCTACCGATCCTTTTTCGGCAAGATTGCCATACAGAATCTGTAAATGACCCGTGGCTTTGATGGGTTTCTCAATTGGAACAATGACGTCTTGCTTTTCGAAATCAAAATCCTTTGCCTTCACCACATTTTCAGCAATTGTTTTTCCGGTTACAGTCACGCAATCGCCATGAAGAAGTCCTTTCTTCCATAAATATTTCAGAACCGCAGGTACGCCACCAATTTTATGCAATGCTTCCATCAAATACTTACCACTTGGTTTTAAATCCGCGAGAAGCGGAGTCTTATCCGAAATGCGTTGAAAATCATCTTGCGTAATTTTTACGCCAACGCTTTTTGCCATGGCGATTAAGTGTAACACCGCATTGGTTGATCCGCCCAACACCATCACGACTGTGATGGCATTTTCGAATGCCTTAAACGTCATGATGTCTTGAGGCTTAAGATCCAACTGTAAAAGATTCAGAATTGCCTTGCCTGCATCAGCACACTCAGCAGATTTTTCTTTGCTCAGTGCTGGATTTGAAGACGAGTACGGCAATGCCATACCCAATGCTTCAATTGCGGAGGCCATCGTGTTAGCGGTGTACATACCACCACAGGCACCCGCACCCGGGCAGGAGTTCTGAATGATGCCTTTATAGTCTTCGTCTGAAAGTTTATTCTGAATTCGTTCACCTAATGCTTCAAAGGCTGAAACAATGTTTAATTCTTTTCCTTTATAATGACCACCGGCTATCGTTCCTCCATACACCATGATGGCAGGGCGATTTAGTCTCCCCATCGCAATGAGTGAGCCCGGCATATTTTTATCACAACCCACTACGGCAATGAGGCCATCATAGTAGTGAGCTCCACAAACTGTTTCAATAGAGTCTGCAATTACCTCACGACTCACCAGCGAATAGCGCATGCCCTCCGTTCCGTTGCTGATGCCATCGCTTACACCAATCGTATGAAAAATTAATCCCACCAATTCCTGATCCCATACAGCTAGCTTCACCTCAAGGGCCAACGCATTCAGATGCATGTTGCAGGTGTTGCCATCAAAACCGGTACTGACGATTCCAACTTGTGCTTTTGTAAGATCATGCTCCGTAAGGCCAATACCATACAGCATCGCCTGTGATGCCGGCAGAGTCGGATCTTGTGTTATGGTTTTGCTATAGCGATTGAGTTCCACGTTGTTTTAAATCAAATGATAACGTGACTAAATGATTTATCGAGTACCTGGCATTTATAGGCCTCCTGAATAACCACCCCGATGCTCTCGCTCCAGTTTTTTCGGAATGGTTTTGCATCGATGGATTCGATGCCCACAATCTCGGCTGCTGTTCCGCAGAGGAAAGCGCTGTCGGCATCTTCCAGTTCTTCTGGCTTAAAGGATTTTTCTTTTACAGGAATATCAAGTTCCCGACAAATATTAATCACTGCTTGTCGGGTGATGCCGGGAAGAATATGTCCGAGCTGCGGTGTATAGAGAACGTTATCTTTTTCGAAGAAGAAGTTAGCACCCGGAGCTTCTGCCACGTTGCCGTTCATGTCTAACATCAGGGCTTCATCGTATCCACGTACTTTGGCTTCACTGGTGGCAAGAATGGAGTTTACATAATGACCGGTAACTTTCGCTTCAACCTTAACGGAGTTAGGATTCGGGCGCTGGTACGATGACAAACAAAGCTTCAGTAGATTATCCCCAAGGTATTTTCCCCACTCCCAGGCGCAAATCATCAGGTAAACTTCTTTGGGTTGCGTGAGCGACATATTCGGACTGCAATACACCAGCGGGCGGATGTAGGCATCACTGAGATTATTTTTCTTTAGTACTTGGTAGGTAACACGAATAAGTTCATCGGTATCGTATTGGAAGGGAATATTTACAGACTCCGCACTGTTCCGCAGTCGCTCAAAGTGCTCAACTGCTTTGTAAATTTTTGTTCCGTTTGCAGTATTGTACGCGCGTATACCTTCAAATACACCATATCCATAATGAAGTGTTTGGCTGTACAGGTCTGTGGTAGCATCTACCGCTTTTATAAATTTGCCGTTGAGATAGAGTATCGTGTTTTTTGTGTAGTACATGTGAACAACTGTTAGTTTGTTTGAGTGTCTATAAAATAAAACCGTCCCGCTGGTTGGGCGGGACGGCTAATGATTTGGTATAATATTAAATCACCATCGTCCCGATTGTCTAATAATAATGACCGTAATCAGGAGGAGAGGATTCATATTCAATATTCTTAGTAAGTTCATGGTAGAATTATCTGTATATCTGCAAATATCAGTCATACTATTTGGCTGACAATACAATACTCAAAATTTAATTTCCTCCATCCAAGATAATCACAAGAATAATTTTGTTGCAACAGAACGAATGTTAGGTAGCGCTATCTGTCAAGCGACTTAAACGGAGGCTATGTACTCAACAATGCCATCACGGATCGCTGTAAATGTTGTGAGAAGTGTTGCTTCATCTTCCTCCAGTAAGGTAACGCGAAAGCCCTGCAAGTCAGAACAAAAAGATGAGATGGGAACAACACAAACCCCCGTTGCACCTAACAGATAATATGCGAATCGCTTATCGAGTGGAATAGGTTGACTCACCCAATCCTCGACCAACGCACGGATCTCAGGATTGTCGATCGTTATCTTTTGTTCTGGTCTCAATGTCCCCTCTTTAAAAATGATGGTGTTATAAAAAGCACCAAAGGTTTCGTTGAAGGTAAGTTGGGGCACGGTATGTAAAATATCAGCAATGAGCTTGCTGCGCTTTCCAATTTTTTTGTTGATGGCTTCGCGGTACGGTTTGAATTTTGGGTCTCCTAAAATTTTAGGAATTGCAACTTGAGGCAATTTAGTCGAACACACTTCAATCATCTTGGCATTGTCTAGCGCTAAACACAAGCGATTGAATTCAGCATCTTTTTCACGGTTATAATATTCCATCCAACCACAGCGTGAACCGGGCCAGGGTAATTCCTTTGAAATCCCTTTCATCGAGATTCCCGGAACATCTTCTATGATCTCAGCCAGTGAATAAGCCTGAGCACCATTGTAGGTGATGTTGATGTAAATTTCATCTGCAATCAAAAACAGATTGAACTCCCTCGCAATTTCAACGATCCGTTTCAGTGTTTCTTTTGGATACACCATTCCGGTTGGATTATCGGGGTTGATAACCAGAATGCCAACAATGTTAGGATTGTATTTAACTTTATGATAGAGATCATCCAGATCGGGATACCATTTATTAGATGGATCAAGGGTATAGGTCAAGGGCTCGTGACTAGCATGAGCGGCCTCTGCACTTGAATGGGTTGAATATGCCGGAGATGGGCCAATCACACGTGAAGTTGGGGTCAGGTATTGATACACCTTTGAAATAGCATCACCTAGTCCATTAAAAAAACAAATATCTTCTGCGGTTATCTGTGCGCCATCCAACGAATTTGTTTGTGCTGCCAGAAACTCACGCGTTTCCAATACTCCCTTTGACGGGCAGTAGCTGTACACATCATTTTGTTGAACCAGATTGGCAATGATATTTTTTATCCAGTCTGGGAGTAGATGGTTTTTTTGTATGGGATCTCCGATGTTCTCCCAATAAATTTCACGGCCAAGATTTTTTATCAGGGTAGCCTTTTTTACAACCTCCCGGATTTCATAACTCAGTTCGCTGGCTCCTTCACTAAGTAGTTGTTGTCGCATGGTGCAGTACTTTCTTCAAGTAAAGTAAAGAAAGACTATGCTCCGATTTTATGAAAGAATAGAATTTATTTTTGGCAAAAGATACCGACAACGATTGAGGTTCTACTTACGAAGTTAAAATACGTGTTAACAACACAACATTTTCAACGTGCATCGTATGCGGAAACATATCGACAGGCTGTACAGCCATGATCTCATATTTCTCAGAAAGGATTTTTAGATCACGTGCTTGTGTAGCAGGATTGCAACTCACATACACAATCTTTTCAGGAGCAGCCTTCAATAACATCTTACAAACATCTTCATGCATGCCGGCCCGAGGAGGATCAGTTATAATGACGTCCGGCTTGCCGTGTGTATTGAGAAAGTTATCATCCAATAAATCTTTAATATCGCCAGCATAAAAATCCGTGTTGGATATACTGTTGATTTCAGAATTGATTTTAGCATCATCAATGGCGGCAGCTACATATTCGAGCCCGATCACTTTCTTGGCCTGAGCAGCTATAAAATTTGCAATGGTACCAGTGCCGGTGTATAAATCGTACACTAATTCATCACCTTTTAAATCAGCCATCTGCCATGCCACTTTGTAAAGTTCGTGTGCCTGTTCGGCATTGGTCTGGTAAAATGACTTGGGTCCAACCCGGAACTGAAGTGTTCCTTTTCCATCAGGTCGTTCCATGGTTTCCGTGATATATGAGTTTCCTTTCCAGCAAGTGACTTCGAGGTCGCCATAGGTATCATTTTTCTTGGTGTTCACCACATAGTTAAGGGATGTTACCTGTGGAAAAGCATTTGAGACAATTCCAAGAATTCCTTCGATCCACTCTTTATTATACGAGGTGACCTGCAGAATGACCATCACCTCTCCTGTGTTTGCTGTGCGGATGCCGAGCGTTCTTAAATACCCGGTTTGTCTGCGCGTGTCGAAGAATGGAATATTCTCACGAAGAGCAAAGTTTTTAATTGCCAACCGAATACTGTCGGATGGTTCGGGTTGTAAGTAGCAATGTTCTACATCAAAAACTTTATCAAAACTTTTCGGAAGATGATAACCCAACCCATTTCTGCTCAATTCTTTTTCGGATTCCATCTCTTCCTTGGTGAACCAGCGGAAGGAAGTGAAACTAAACTCGAGCTTGTTGCGGTAGTGTTTTATTTTTTGGGAAGGAATGATTGGTTTTATTTCTGGAAGTGTTAATCCTCCAAGTCTCTCAAGGTTGTCGATTACCTGTTGTTGTTTGTACTGAAGTTGCTCGCGATAATCCAGGTTCTGCCACTTGCAGCCACCGCACAATCCGAAGTGGGAGCAAAACGGCTCCGTACGTTTATCAGAAAACTTTTTTATTGCTACGGCATGCCCTTCTAAAAAACTGGTTTTAATCCGCGTAAGCGTTACATCCGCTACATCACCCGGGGCGGCACCTTCCACAAAAAGTACGAGGCCATCCACACGCGCCACGCACTTTCCTTCAGCCGCCATACTTTCAATTACTACGTTTTCAAGAATATCACCCTTCTTCATAACGCGCGAAATTACATAAATACGGGTGTTTTATGCGGTGGGCAGATTTCTTATCTTTCGAATCCCTATTTGTTATGAAAAAGTTGCTGCTGGTTTTTGTGTTCTTGATCACGTTCGTCTCTTCCAAAGCATCGCATATTGTGGGTGGAGAGTTTGAGCTGCTTTACCTATTCGGGAATACCTATAGACTTAATATGATTTTGTATTTTGATGAGATAAATGGCACACCAGGCGCAGAAGACGGTTCTGTAACAATCCGTATTTTCAGAAAGCGTGATAATGCTATTATGTTGAATGGACTTACGCTGCCTTTAACATCCAGGTCGGATGTAGAATATACGCAACTGGAATGCTCGAATGGCGAAATTGTTACCGATAGACTTCTCTATACAACAACGGTAGTATTAAGTCCCTCTATTTATGATGACCCGGAAGGATATTACATTGCTTGGGAACGTTGCTGCAGAAATTATCAAATCACAAACATCTACAGTGAACCTCAACCTGGAGGTCCCCGGTTTGCAGGTCAGGCTTTTTATCTTGAATTTCCTCCGATCGTTAAAAACGGTCAGCCTTTCATTAACAATTCTCCTCGTTTATTTCCACCACTGAATGATTTTGCTTGCCCTGGCATTCCGTATTATGTAGACTTTGCCGGAGTGGATGATGATGGTGACTCACTGGTATACTCTTTAGTAACACCCTTGAATACCTTTACGGCAGACGCGTTTCCTTTACCTAACCCGCCCGGGTTGCCACGACCCGGACCTTATCCGGAAGTAGAATGGCGTCCGGGGTTTGGACTGGATAATATTTTAAACGGAGTGACAAACCTGGAAATTAGTGAAGATGGATTTCTAACGGTTACTCCTAATTCACTGGGGTTATATGTTTTTGCCGTGCGGTGTGAAGAGTTTCGCGCGGGAGTTAGGATTGGTGAAGTGCGCAGAGATTTTCAGATGTTGGTAGTAGATGCTTGTCCCGTGCCGGTTCCACCGGTTATTGTAGGAAAGGAGTTGGATGAGCCGGTCTTCGGAACGACCGGAACCCTGAGTGTAAGCTTTGATAACACCACACCGGATAATGAGCGATGCTTTGAAGTAAAGGTTACCGATCCGAGTACGCTGTTACCCGATGACAATAACCAGGAAAATATCAAGATCAAGGCAATTCCCCTTAGTTTTAAAGGAAATATAAATGAGATATTACCTGCCATTACCACAGCAACCATTACGAATGGTGGTGAAGCAATTTTCAGGATATGTTTTCCTAGTGACTGCCCTTACAATCCCAGCGGCATTTTTGAAGTTGGTATCATTGCTTTCGATGACGCCTGTAGTTTACCATTGTCAGATACGTTGAGGGTGTCCGTGTACATAGAACCTCCATCCAATCAGCCACCCCAATTTAACAACCCGGGTGGGCTAACAACTATTACGGCCACCGTACAGGAAGGTGATCCGCTGCAAACCTGGCCCCTGCAAGTATTGGATGCCGATGGAGATGCGCTTATCTATCGGTTAGTACCCATGGGTTTTGTGCTGCCAGATGTGGGCATGTCATTTAATGGAGCGCTTGCAGGGCAACAAGCCAGCCCATTGAACAAACAGTTAACATGGGATCCGAAATGCGATGTATATGACTTCACTCAAAAGACAAACTTTAAACTCTATTTTATTATCGATGACATTGACCAATGTTTGTTTCCACATGCAGACACAACCACGTTTAACCTCACGATTGATCTGCCCGGGAATGCCGATCCGCTGATCAATAATAATCTGGAAGCTGATATTGATACGTTGGAGATTACCCACAAAATTTATGGTGCTCCCATTCAAATCAACGTAACGGGAAACGATGCAGATGTTGATGATGTAATCGTGCTTCGAGGAAATGGAATAGGATTTAACGCCTCCGCATACGGAGTAAGTTTTCCAAAAGTTTCTGGCAACGGCACTGTTGCCTCTCAATTTAATTGGGCATTGACCTGTCCAACGATAAACCTGGATGAAAAAGATATTTTTGAGTTTAACCTTCAAGTGGTGGACAGCACCAATAAATGCGGATTTTATAAAGCCGATACACTTCACTTAATTGTACACGTTGAGCCCCCTGACAATGAGTCGCCTGACTTATTGATTACGAGTGACAACGTCACTACACCCATCATCGATGGCTCTATTCTGATTATCTTGGGTGACTCTATTGAACTTACGCTTACAGGAACCGATGTTGACCTACAGCCAACGGATGTATTAAAGCTCGAGTTATTTTCTCAAGCAGGAAATGTGGAACCTGAAGGCTACACGTTTGCCGAAGGAGAAGGAGAGGGACCATTATCGGAAGCCTTTAGCTGGAATGCAGACTGTTCCATTTTTGAAAATGGAGTATTTGAAAACAATTATACATTCACTTTCCTCTTGTCGGATAACCGGTGTTTTAATGAGAAGGGAGACACGGTTACCCTCAACATGACTATTCGGGATGTAGATGGTGGTGATCAGGATTTTTTGCCTCCCAATGTTTTTTCACCTAACCGGGACGATAAGAATGATTTTTTTGCCATGGTGAAAGAAAGTGAAACTCCAGGTGAGTTTGTAAATATTCTTCCATTGGATAATTGCATGGGCGAATTTATACGTGCTACTATCTATGACCGGTGGGGAAAGCAGGTTTACGAAAGTTTCAGCCGCGATTTTCGGTGGTACGCAGAGGGAATGCCCGTAGGTGTGTACTATTATTATTTAAAATATTCGAACCGCGATTATAAGGGTATTGTCAGCCTTCGTTTATAGATCACAGTTTTACGGGCAGCAGATTGTTTTCTTTAACGTATGCCTCGGTATTGCCCCACTCAACTTTCAGCCACACGTCTTTTTTTCCGGTAACTTTTACGCGGTGCCCGTCACGGACAATGCTGATGACGGAAGCGCCTGCAGAAGGCCCATCCATCAGGTACGTATTGGTGTTTATAATGATTGCTTTTGAATATCCATTACTAAAATTTAGATGAACAATGAAAAGAGCAGATAAAACGATCAGCATAGTCCAGGCGGTATATGGTTTTGTGTGAAATCGCATACGCTGAATACCCATTAGAATCAATAGAAAAGTAAAAACGGAAGCCAAGCAAGTCGTAATAAGATTACGATACCGGTTGTAGATTGAAAAAACCTGATCGAATTGACTGGCAGTGTATCCTTCTAGTTTGTATTTATTGGCAAGTTCTTCCAGTTTAATCAATGCACTTTCATCCTGTGTGGCGAGGTAGTACAAATTCAAATAATAGGCCGATTGTGAAATACGATTGAGACCTTCCTGGATATATGCCATCTTCAGGAGCATAGCAGGGGTATACTGATGTTTCTCAAAAAGTGAGTTGTAAAGTTCAAAGGATTGTGTATAACGCTTTTGTTGGAAAAGCGAGTCGGCACGGAGTAGTACATTGTTGTTAGACTTACCGGACACGAGAGTTGAGGAGATAAAGACAACGAAGAACAGTATCGTAAGAAATTTTAAAACTGAATTTTGCATATTTTTCGCCTTCTGTTACCTTTGCGTCCTCAATTACGGAAAAGACCGCAAAATTGACAAGATTCCATAGCTCAGCTGGTAGAGCATTACACTTTTAATGTAAGGGTCCTGGGTTCGAATCCCAGTGGGATCACAAGTAGAAGCACCAATTTGGTGCTTTTTCCATTTTAAATATCTGCCTAATTTAAGTAGGATTAAAAAAGGAATTCCGCCAATCAATTCATACTTATGATGGCTCGATTCCAAAAAAAAGACCATGACTTTCCGCCATGGTCTCTTTTTCAAAGTCTAAAGATTTCTACAACGGCAGTAGATCAAAAGTAAATTGGCCACTTACTCCAGCAACTCTTCCTCCTGCAGGTGGCACAATGAAATTAAGTTCTAAATGACTCTCATCAAGCTGAAAATCCATTTCCTTTTCGGAGTCAAGAATGATCTGGGTGAAATCATCGTTGAACTTCCACTTACCTGCATTCTCGGAAAATGCATAGCTTCCATTTGATACCACAAAGGTTCCATCAAACCCATCAGAGGCATCGTCTGTAAACACAATTGCAAAATCAGCATACCGATCAGATAAGTCACCATCGGGTGTGTGTGTTACCTGCGCATTACCCCAGGGAGATGCCGTAAGCATCTTGGTTCTTGCATCGGTACCACTTTCGTTGTCATCCTTACACGCACTCATCTGAAGCAGAATCAACAGCGCTGTGAATTTTAAAATATTTTTCATAGTTGTATTTTTTAAAATGTCAGGTTGATCCTGATAACTATCAGAATCAACCTGACATAGGTTTTACTTTTTAATAAGCTTAATGGAGGCACGTTTGTTATTAGAAGCGGCCTTCAGTATGTAGATGCCCTTACTTAGTTTTGAAACGTCCACTCTCACTTCGTGTGCTATACCGGCATCCACTTGTTGTATCAGGTATTGTTTGCCAGTGGCATCCAGCACCGTAAAGACAACTTCACCTGTCCAGTCGTTGGTGAGTGTAACCGTGGCAATATCAACCGCAGGGTTTGGATAGACTCCTAATCCGTTGTTCAGCAATTCTTCTTCCGCACCAAGTACAACATCAACCATTACGGTTACGGTGTCTTTCGTTATGGCACCCCGACTATCCGTTACGGTAAAGACTAGTTTGGCTTCACCTACTTCGATTGGGCGAACGATGAATGAGCTTTCAGAAGTAAACACAACTACCGATGCTGAATTGCTGCTGGCTAGCATGAACGTAAACTCATCACCATCCGGATCAGAAAAGAAGTCATCAATAGCATATTCATTCAGAAGTCCGGTTGCATTAAACTCCATGTGATCTTCTGAAGCAATATAAATGGGAGGTTGATTTGTTTCCATCACTTCAACAGAAAGTGTCAGCTTGCTAACTGCGTTATGTTGATCCGTGCCATTGAAGATGTAGGTATGATTTCCCGCATCACTATAACCAGGTGTTAAGATTACGGTAAGTCTACCATCTACGAGAGTATGACTAACACCTGAATAAGTTTGGGCAGGTGCAATCGTGTAGGTATGTCCTTCCGTATCGATCACATCGAACAATAACCTAATGGTATCTTTTTCGGCCATGATAATACTGGTTGTTGAACCATTAAAGTGCGGCCCTTCATTCAGGTGAAGTTTTACCGGAACTTTTACAATGGGTGAAACCGGATCATTTGATGTAAACACAATGTTTGCCAATTGATCACCACCTTCAGCAATGGCGCCATCGAAATGGAG
>JANNQJ010000228.1:0-3944 GCA_031400675.1 Cyclobacteriaceae bacterium | reverse complement strand
CGCGACAGAAGCTGTCAGAACATGTTGAACTATACACCCACCCCTATTCAGGAAATTCACGATCCGGTTTTGGATAAGGCAGGTGTACGCATGTTGATTAAGCGCGAAGATTTGAATCATCCGTTTGTTTCAGGTAACAAGTGGTGGAAACTCAAATACAATCTGGAAGAAGCTGTAAAACTTGGCCATGATACGTTGCTGACCTTTGGAGGCGCTTACTCCAATCACATTTACGCTACCGCAGCTGCGGCTGACGAGTTGGGGTTGAAATCAATTGGGATCATTCGTGGGGAAGAAACATTGCCATTGAATCCTATGCTATCATTTGCAACAAGTAAGGGAATGCAATTGCGCTTTGTATCACGGGAATTGTATCGGACAAAAACTGAACAAAACTTCATTAACAACCTGCTTACTCAGTTTGGAGATTTTTATATGATCCCAGAGGGTGGAACAAATGAGCTCGCGGTGAAAGGTGTAGCTGAGTTTGCACAAAGCCTTGGAAATGATTTTGATTATTTGTGTTGTGCTGTGGGGACAGGTGGGACGTTATCTGGATTGATCCGGGGATTGTCAAAAGAAAAAGAGGTAATTGGGTTTTCCGTGTTGAAGGGTGGAGGTTTTTTAAATGAGGAGGTGAAAAAAAATATAAATGAGAACTCAAATACTAATTGGAGGATGGTTACAGATTTTCATTTTGGCGGATACGCAAAAGCAAATTCAGAGTTAATTTCCTTCATTGAAAATTTTCAAAACAAGTTTCAGATACAGTTAGACAACATCTACACTGGAAAGGCTCTTTCAGGAGTCTTTACTTTGATTGGTAAAAATTTTTTTCCGAAAGGATCAACGATTCTATTTATTCACACTGGAGGAATCCGATAAAAAATATGTTACTCTCTTTTCATTCCCTTCAGCCAACCCCCAATACTCCATCTCGTACTCTCCTGCACCACCGTACCTCCTTCTGCAGCGCGGTTTACTTTTTCAACGGTATAGAATGCGGATGGTAAAATCTCCTTCATTTTCGTTAGCAGATCTTCAAGGCGTTCACGCTGCAGCACAGTAAACACCAGGTTTTCGTGACCGTCAGGTCCTTCTGCATTTACTTTGGTGTAGCGGAATTGATTTTTATTCAGATAGGCTATTAATTCGAGTACATCTTTGCGGGTGATGATTCTTACAATCACTTTTCCGTAGGCTATGCGTTCCTCGATCATCATGCCCACTAAAATCCCCATGGCAAAACCACCGGGGTAAGCCACATAGCAAATCCAATTGTCAAGATGCTCAAAAATCTGGCGGATGGCCATCAGCCAAATGAAGGATTCAAAAAAGCCAAGGATCGTGGCTGTCATTCTTCTTCCTCCCAACACGTAAATAATCCGAATGGTGTTGATGGAGACATCGAAAATACGCGCTAAAAAAATTAGTAACGGCAGGAGAACATAGCTGAATATGCTTTCTGAAATGCCAAGGGTATCTGTGAAAAAACTTTCCATAGTAGAATAAATACAAAGATTAGTAGAGGCAACCCATCAGCCAAACAATTCCTGAAAAACCTCTGTTAATTTTCCGAACGATTTCACAGTGATCTTTATTTTTTTATTATCAATTGACTTCTGGCTGTATCGTGAAATATAAATTTCAGTAAACCCCAGTTTTTCAGCTTCTGAAATTCGTTGATCAATCCGATTCACTGCACGAAGTTCGCCCCCCAATCCGATTTCTGCTGCAAAGCAGATTTTATCAGAGACAGCTAATTCTTCAAAAGAAGAAACAATCGAAACACAAACGGCCAGATCAATCGCGGGGTCTTCAACTGTAATTCCCCCTGCCATGTTCACAAATACATCCTGGGTACCTATTCTAAAACCACAACGTTTCTCCAATACTGCCAGCAGCATATTCAATCGTTTGGGGTCAAACCCAGTGGGAGTTCGTTGGGGGGTGCCATATGAGGCCGGGCTAACCAGCGATTGAATTTCAATCAGTAGCGGTCTGTTCCCTTCAATGGTCGCGCCAATAGTAGCTCCGCTTAAGGGTCCATCTTTTTGGGAGATCAGAATTTCAGAGGGGTTGGAAACTTCCCGCAATCCAGAACCCAACATTTCATAAATTCCAATTTCTGAAGTTGATCCGAAACGGTTTTTAGTGGTTCGAAGAATCCGGTAGGCTAAATGACGATCACCTTCAAATTGTAATACGGTGTCTACCATGTGCTCCAATACTTTTGGCCCTGCCAGCATTCCATCCTTAGTGATATGCCCTACTAAAAAAACAGGCGTGTTAGTCTCTTTTGCAAACTTCATGAGCTCACCGGCACACTGTCGTACTTGTGCTATACTTCCGGCTGTTGAATCCATTACACTGGAGTAAAGAGTTTGAATGGAATCGATTATAATAAGCTCAGGTTGAAGTTCTTCAATTCCCTGAAAAATAATTTTTGTGTTTGTCTCTGTAAGGATATAGCACCCCCCTAAATCCCCCCTGAAGGGGGGACTAATGGGGGTAAGCCGTTCGGCACGCATTTTAATTTGTTGCTCACTCTCTTCGCCCGAAACATAAAGGACTTTCATTTTCTTCAACGCCAGCCCTAATTGAAGCATGAGCGTAGACTTACCAATACCGGGTTCCCCTCCAATCAATACCAATGATCCCGGCACAATGCCTCCGCCCAATACCCGGTTCAGTTCTTCATCGTGGGTCACAATTCTGATTTCAGTGCCGGCTTCAACCTCATCGATTTTTACAGGTTTATTTTGTCGCAACTTAAACCCCTCCTGTCGCCATTCATTTTTATTGACTTCCTGTTTTTGCACTACTTCTTCTACGAACGAATTCCAGGTACCACAGGAAGGGCATTTGCCAAGCCACTTGACGGACTCGTGGCCGCATTGCTGACAGAAGAAGGAGGATTTGGTTTTAGCCAAGTGCGAACGTTATGGAAATCAAAAATAACAATACTTGTATAACTTGCGTTAGCGAGAATAGCATTCCATGTTTCTTTTACGATTTATTGCCCGATTACCGCTGTATGCGCTGTATGTGCTGTCGGACTTTCTGTTTTTTGTCAGTTATCATGTTGTGCGCTATAGGCGTGCATTGGTGAGAAAAAACCTGACGCGATCCTTTCCTGAAAAAACAGAAACTGAAATTCGTTCCATCCAACGTGAATACTATCGTAACCTCTGCGATTATACTGTTGAAACCTTAAAACTTCTGACCATTGAACAAACTGATCTTGCAAACCGGGTTGTCTTTAGAAATGTACAAACTCTGGAAAAATATAAATCTTTAAATCAGTCAGTGCTGCTCCTGGCATCTCATCAATTTAACTGGGAGTGGTTGCTGACTTCCGGTAATTTCAGTCTGCCTATGGCTATTGATTTTGTATATCAACCTATTGGAAATAATGTGGTCAATCGATTTTTACTCGCCTGCAGAACGCGATTTGGAGCGCACCCGATCAAGCGAAATGATTTAGCTCGTGAAATAGTAAAACGTAAAAATGTATTGCGTGGTGTGGCTATTGTTGCTGATCAATATCCCGGTCAAAAGCGCGATAAAAAATACCTGACGACTTTTTTACACCAAGAAACTGCCTTCTTCTACGGGACTAATCAGCTTGCTGCCCTTACTCAATACCCGATACTATATGCTGAAACAAGAAAAATCAAACGCGGCTACTACGAAGTTACATTGGTTGAGTTAGCAGTGCCCCCCTATAGTAAGGATAGTGATGAAATTATTGAACGGTACGTGAAGGCTGCGGAAAAAGTAATTCGAGAGTATCCTTCAGGTTGGTTGTGGTCACACAATCGGTGGAAGAAGAGACACCTTACGCAAGCATCTGAGAAATATCATCCCGGGTCAACTGCTTCATAATGCTTTCTTCTGTCACAATTAATTCGCTGGTGAGTTTAAGTTTCTTTTTCTGGAGC